>MHWA01000020.1 GCA_001825335.1 Candidatus Zambryskibacteria bacterium RIFCSPLOWO2_01_FULL_35_19 | reverse complement strand
CGTCAGGCTTTCGCCCATTGCGGAAGATTCTCGACTGCGGCCACCCGTAGGTGTATGGACCGTTTCTCAGTTCCATCGGTGGGGATCGGGCTCTCACCCCCCCTACCCGTCATAGCCTTGGTGAGCTATTACCTCACCAACTAGCTGATAGGTCGCAGGCCGTTCCTTTAGCGATAAATCTTTACCCTTCGACCGAAGTCTCAGGGACCATTGGGAATTATCTAACCTTTCGGCTAGTTATGCCCAACTAAAGGGTACGTACCTACGTGTTACTACCTCGTTCGCCATGGGTCTAAACCCATTCGACTTGCATGCCTTATCCACGCCGCCAGCGTTCATCCTGAGCTAGGATCAAACTCTAAAATTAAACGAAGTTTAATTTTACCCCGCGAAGCCCGTTAGGGCGAAGTGGGGTTGAGTTAATATGCCCCACTCCGCAAAAGCTTCGCGGGGCAAATTTCTTCGAAATTTGAACGGAACAAAACAAAAAATACCTTATTTTGAAATTCTTGTTTTGACCCTAGCTACTAAAATCACTTTCTAGTTTTAATAAACTAGATAAAAATTTGGGCGCTGATTTTATTTAAAAAATCAGCATCCTCAATTTTTATAGTTGTCTCAAAAATGAGACTCCTTAAAAATTGGAACTTGCAACTACTAACCAAACCTTACCACGGCTCAAAGCTAGTAGTTTCTTTTTCTTGTACTTATTATATTTCTTGGTATGTCAATGAACTTTCTTTAAAACACTCCCCATAGGGAGTGTTAAAAAGTATATACTTTTTAAAATATACGTCAAGCTATTAGAGAAGAAGGATTTTCTATAAGACCGGCTTTTTCTTTTGTTAGCTTTCTGTATACATAAACATAAGCCATAACGGAAATTGGAATACTTATAATAAGTCCAATTCCAAAGAAAATAAGACCTAATATATTTAAAAGCATCATAGTAATCCAAAATAATAAGATTTCCCAAAAACTACCTTTAGTGATGGCATAACTTTCTTTCATAGCAGCCACTGGACCACTTTTGGTGTCTATAACTATAATTGAAGAAAAAGAAAATCTAACAGCCCATATAATCCCAGGGACTATTATGAGTATAAGTCCTCCTAAAATTACTAACGGATATATAATAGAAACTCCCAAATATTTCCAAAAAGTTTTATATTCTTTAAATATATCTACAAATTTTGGAGTCTCACCATCGTATATTCTTAAGAATATTTTGTTGTAACCGATCTTTATAATCATCCCAAAGATGATAGCGATAAGTCCAATCAAAGAGAAATCATTTTGATTGTTGCCACCAAAGCCACCAGTCAAACTTCCTACCGCTAAGATAAGAAGGGTGGTAAATAAGACTAATTCCATATGTTCTTTTGATTTTTCCCAAGCGTATTTTATTGATTCTTTTATTGAAAACATAATATAAATATTATAAATAAAATTGAATAATAAAAATATCATAACATAAAATTCAAAATTATGTTAGAATACTAAAAATATGCATAAAAAAAGAGAAAAGGAAGAAATAATAAATAAAAAAACCAACTCATCAAAAATTTTAAAAGGTGTCATCAAAATTACAGCTAAACCGCTTGGTTTTGTCACGCCCGTAGAGGCGGGATCCCGAGCTAGTCGAGGGATGGGTGATGATATTATTGTTTTTGAAGAAAATTTAAATTGTGCCTTAGATAAAGACGAAGTAGAAGTAGAGGTTATAGGTAAAGACCCCACTTCGCAGAAGCTTCGCGGGGCAAGCAGAAAAAAAGGCAGAGTCACTAAGATAATAAAAAGAAATAAAACTAAATTTGTCGGAACAATAGAAAAATCCGGTTCTCGGATATTTTTTAAGCCAGATGATTTTAAATTTTATAAAGAAGTGGATATTAATCCAACATCAGATGTTGGGCAAAAAGCTTTAGTAGAGATAAATTGGGTCAATCCAAATCTTAATCCAAAAGGTAAAATTATTTCTATTATTGGTAAAAAGGGCGAACACGAAACAGAGATGCGTTCAATCCTTTTGGATAAGGGTATTGTTTATAATTTTCCTTCTGAAGTAGAAGCAGAGGCAGAAAAAGTGTCAAAAATGCCCTTTGATACTACAAACAGAAAGGATTTCCGCGATATCACTACTTTTACAATAGACCCAGCGGATGCTAAAGATTTTGATGATGCACTTTCATATGAAGATTTAGGTGACAGTAAAATAAGAGTTGGTGTTCATATAGCCGATGTCTCTTTTTTTGTACGTCCTGATACTCCTTTGGATAAAGAGGCTCTAAATAGAAGTTTTTCGACATACTTGGTAGACAGAACAATTCCTATGCTTCCTGAAATTTTAAGTAATGATTTATGTTCACTTAAACCAAATGTTGATCGCTATGCTTTTTCGGCTGTTTTTGATATTGAAAAAAATACTGGCAAAGTTTTGGAGCGTTGGTTTGGCAGGACAATAATAAATTCAGATAAAAGATTTTCTTACGAAGAGGCGCAGGAAATTCTTGATCAAAAAGTTCCTGAAAAAAACATTCCTTCCCTTAGCACGGATATTTCCCTAGTGGGAAATTCCTCTGCTCACTCCGTCGAGTTGCGCAAGGCACGCTCAGGAAGTTTTTTTCAGGAACTTTCAGAACTTAACCGTCTTGCCAATATTTATCGTGCAGAAAACAAAAAAAATGGAGCCATAGAATTTGAAACAGATGAAGTTAAGTTTGAATTAGATGACAAAGGTAAACCAATAAGGATTTATAAAAAACCACGACTTGACACTATGAAAATGATTGAGGAGTGGATGCTTCTTGCTAATAGAGAAGTGGCTAAGTTTATTAGTGATAAGGTAGGTAAAAGAGGTGGCGCTTCTATTTTTCGTATTCACAAATTACCAAAGATGGAGAAAATAGAAGAATTGGCGATTTTTGTCAGAGCTTTAGGTCATGAATTACCAATTCACAACGGAGAGGTTTCGGCTAAAGATATAAATATACTTCTGAAACAAATTGAGGGTCACGCTTCCGAATCACTCATAAAAACTGCAACTATTCGTAGTATGGCTAAAGCGGTGTATTCTACAAAAAATATAGGGCATTTTGGTTTAGCTTTTCAATATTATACTCACTTTACTTCTCCTATTCGTCGTTATCCTGATCTTTTAATACATCGAATTTTAGAAAAACATATCAAAAATTTACCTGTTGCTAAAGATGAAATAGCAAAATTTGAAAAGATTGCAGTAGCCGCTAGTGATAAAGAAGTTACTATTCAAGAAGCGGAGCGCGATAGTATCAAATATAAGCAAGTAGAATTTATGCAAAATAAAATCGGAGAAGAATTTGATGTTGTTATTTCTGGAGTGACCGAATGGGGTATGTATGTCGAAGACCCTGATACTAAAGTGGAAGGGTTGGTGCGCATCAAAGATTTGGGCGATGACTTCTACAAACTGGACCAAAAAAATTACGCTATAATTGGGCAAAATTCCAAAAAGAAATTCTCCCTTGGTGATTCCCTCCGTGTCCGCCTTGTCTCTGCTGACCTTACCCGCAAAACTTTGGATTTTAAACTTGTATAAATATAACAACTAACCCGATCGCGTTGAATGTTATATTTTGTAATTACTCACGCAAGGATGTCCGTAATTAAATTTTACTTCGCCACCGCGACCGCTTCATCAAAAGCAATAGATAGCAAGCGAGAGCTGCCGTCTCTGCCCATAGTGATGCCGTATATGACGCCGGCGCGAGACATTGTCTCGCGGTTGTGAGTAATAAGGATAAGTTGGGAGACTTTAGAAAGAGACTCAATCATATCTCCGTATTTTTTGGAGTTGGCTTCGTCGAGTGCGGCATCAGTTTCGTCTAAAATTATAAAAGGTGGCGGATTGACTTGAGATAAAGCAAAAAGAAGAGCGATTGAAGTGAGAGCCCTTTCTCCACCAGAGAGCATTTCTAGACCTCGGATTCTTTTTCGAGGTAACGATACTTCGATATCAATTCCAGTTTCAATCTTATTTTGTTCCCCCGTTTCCATTTCGTTCTGTATTTCATCAGAGCTACGTAAGACAAGTTCATCTTCGAATTCAGAGATTATACTTCTTTTTTTCTCATTTTTTACTATTTTGAGAAACGCATTACCTCCATCAAACATAAGTATAAAAAATTCTTGAAAAGTTTTATTTATTTTTTCTATACCTTCTTTAAATTCAATATCTAATTTTTCAATTAATTCTTTTATAAGAATTTCTAAAGAGTCTGCCGATTTTTTTAAATCTTCCAACTCTTTTTCTAAAAATTCATCTCTTTCCAGAGTTTCTCTGTATTCTTTGGTGACTTCTGCTCCACTACCACCTCCTAACTCTTCCAATCTTATTTTCATTTTTTCGAGCTCCCTTCGGCGTTGTTCTTGTTCTGCTCTTTCTTCTTCAGAGTTAAGGATTTCTTCATTTTCAAACCCTAAAATATCTGTTCCTAAAAGTACTCCCCCTTCTTGTATTTCCCTTTTCCAGTCTTCTTCTATTATTTTTATTCTTTTTATTTCTGCCTCTAGTAAATTTAATTGCCCTCTAAGCTCGCTTTGTTCGGAAGATATTTTAAACATAACTCTTTCTGCTTCTCGGCCAGAGTTCTTTTCTTTTTCTATAGATTCTTTTATTTTTTGATATTCAAAAGAAAATTTATTTAAATAAATATTACTTTCCTCTATTTTTTCTTCCATATCTATCTTTTTTTCTTCCAGATTATTATTTAAAGAAACTAATTCACTTAAATTTGTTACTTGTCCTGAGTTTGTCGAAAGATCAGATTTAGTTCTGTGACTTTCAATAAAATCTTTAATCCTTTGAATTATTCTAGAAATTTCTCTAAATTCTGAAATTTCTTTTTCCAATTTTTCTATCTCTTTTAGTGGGACTGTTTTGTTGTCTTCTGATTTTTGGTCTGTTTCTATTTTTTGGATTATTTTTTGATTAGCATTTATTTCTCCTTCTATTTTGCCTATTTCTCTATACAAACTATCTTTGTTTTGTCTTTCTTTCTCTATTTTATTTTCTATATCTAAAAGTTCTTCACTTTTTTGATCTTTATTTCTTGAGGTGTTTAATACTTCTTTAGCTTTTCCCATTGATTTGTCCAACTCTTCAAGTTTTTGAGTCAATGGGTTTTTACTATTGTCAATTTCTTTTTTAGATTTTTCTATATAAATTTGTTCTCTCTTTAAATATTCTCTATAAAATTTAGATAGTTTTAGTCTCAATTGTTCGGCTCTTTCTACTTTGTCTACCTGCTTTTTTAAAAAACGGAGATGGGGAGCTATTTCTCTTCGCAAGGATTCAACTTGTTTTATATTTTCTTCTGTTTTTAAAAGTTTTCTTTGGCTTTCTTCTCTTTTATATTGGTAAATTTTAAGACCTAAGGCGTCTTCTATCATCTCTTTTCTTTCTTTAATATTTGCACTAAGTATTTTGTCAGCTTCTCCTTGAGATATTATATGATGTCCAGAAGCTCCAATGTGGGCTTCTGAAAGAAGCTCTATCACATCTTTAAGTCTAACCAAACTACTGTTTAAATAGTATTCGTTGCTCCCATCTCTATTGACTACCCTTTCTATTATTACCTCATCAAAATCAATATCAAATATATTTTTTGAATTATCAAAAACAAGTTTTACTCTAGATCTATTTGAACGAGCGGTTTCAGTTGATCCATTCCAGATAAGGTCTTCACCTCTCTTACCGCGCATAGATTTCATAGATTGCTCTCCTAATACAAAACGAAAAGCTTCGGCTATATTTGATTTACCGCTACCGTTTGGCCCAACTATGGCTGTTATTTTTGATTTAAAATGTAATTCAGTTTTTTTGGCAAAAGATTTAAAGCCCGAAACTTCCAATGATTTAAGCATGAAAGTATTTTATCATACAAAATAATATTTTATGTATAATAGTCTTTATGCTTTCTAAAAAATATAGATATATAAAACGTAATTTGATTGTCAAAAGATCTATAGCGGGTTTGGGTCTTTTTACTAAAGAATCTATAGAGCGCGGCGGTTTTGTTATTGAATATAAAGGGTCAATCCTAACAGAAAAAGAGGCTAATTTAAAAGGGGGTAAATATCTTTTTGAGACTAGTAAAAATCGTTTTATAGATGGTTCTAGTCGCAAAAATATTGCTAGATATATAAATCATTCATGTTTACCAAATTGTGAAATAGAAATTTTACGAGGCCATATTTGTGTTTTTTCTAAACGTAAAATAAAGGCAGGGGAAGAGCTTTGTTATGATTATGATAAAGAATATTTTGATGAAATCATCAAACCTCTTGGTTGCAAATGCTTAAAATGTAAAGTTAAATAATTTAATTCCAATTTTTATTTTTTAAAGCTTTACGAGCCGCCGACTGTTCTGCGTCCTGTTTTGATTCACCATTGCCTTCGGAGACCAACTCTCCATCCAAAAATACACCAACAGTAAATTTTTTGTCGTGATCAGGCCCGATTTCTTTCATAGTTTTATAAGATGGAGTAATACTGACTATGTCTTGAGCTTTTTCTTGGAATTTACTTTTAGCATCTATCCAAAGCTCTTCTTCTACTATTTGTTCTGTTTTTGGAGTTATATATTTCAATATAAAATCTCGCGCATTATTGTATCCAGAATCTATATAGATAGCTCCGATAATAGCTTCTAAAGCATTAGCTAAAATATATTGACGAGCCCGACCCTCATCTTTAGCTTCACCACGAGAAAGTAATAAGAAATCATTGGCCTTGATTTCTCTAGCTACTTCAGCACATGTTTGAGCATTGACTAGGGCGCTTCGGATGGAGGTTAGGTCACCTTCGTTTTTTTCTGGATATTTATTGTAGAGAAAGTCTGTTGTAGCTAGTTCAAGAACAGCATCTCCTAAAAATTCTAAGCGCTCATTATGACCTCCTTTTAAATTTTTATTTTCATTCAAAAAAGAGCGATGAGTAAATGCTTGTTTTAATATACTTTGATCATTAAATTTTATTCCTATTTTGTTTTCAAACTCGCTAAAATCTTTTTCTTTCATTTTATTGTCCGCCAATCAGCTAATGCACACTAATTTTACTAATTTTAGATTCGTAAGATTAGTGTAAATTGATAATTGGCGTTTTATTTAACTAATAAATTAATGGCTTTGGTTACTATAGGCAATATATCATCATAAAAATTTAAGTCCAAAATATCTGCTAATTTAAACCATCTGACATCATCTAATCCACCTTTCTTCTCTTTATTTTCTAAGGTCAGTTCTTCATAAGGAGCTTCTGCTAAAAAGTATATAACGTGTTTTTCTAATCTACCCCTTTCTGGATGAAATGTTTCGTAAGCATTTTCTCCTAATTTATCTTTGACTTTTATTTTTATTCCAAGTTCTTCTTTAGCTTCACGGACCAGACCTTCTTCTTGATTTTCGTCTTTTTCTAACTTTCCTTTGGTCAATGTCCAGTGTCCAAAAACATCGTGAACCAATGCTATATAAACTTCATCTTTTTCGCGAGCATAAACAACTGCTCCGACTAAAGTTTCTTTGGTGGCTATTTTTTTGTTGATAGGACTTTTATCATCTTTACCGGGTTCACCCATTTCCTTGTAGACGGCTCCTAAAACACCGTTTATAAATTTGCCACTAGTTTCTCCACCAAATTTTTTAGCCAACTCAATAGCTTCATTGATAGCTACTTTTGGAGGCACTTGTTCTCTATCAGAAAATAAAAGTTCAAAAAGACCAATACGTAAAATATTTCTATCTAAGATGGCAATTTTTTCAATAGGCCACTCTGGAGCAGCTTTGGTAATTATGTTGTCAAGATCTCTTCGCTTACCTAAAACACCTTCTAGTAGATTTTTCATAAAATCTCCATTTTGAGCATCGGGCGCAAATTCAGTAGCATCTCTTTTAAGAATATCTTTTGGTTCAAGTTTTTGACCACTAAAATCCCACTCATAGAGAGTTTGAAGTACTGTTGATCTTGCAAGGTGCCTGTTTGCCATAAAATGTGAATTTCTAATTGACCTAATTATACTAATTAGTCTAAATAATTACCAATTCTCAAATCCCAATTTAGAAATTTGATATTAGAAATTATTTAGGTTAATTAGAAATTAGAATAATTAGGTTAATTTATTTTTTTGCTTGTTTGGCTTTTTCTTTGGCCTTGTTTTCTTTTTTGATAATCTTTGAATGGACATCCAATATTTGTTTGCCCTTGTATTTGCCACAAACTTGGCAAACTAAATGAGGTGCTTTTGGGCTACCACATTCTTTACACAAGTTTAAAGATTGAGTCTCCAAAGCGTGATGACTCCTTCTATTTGCCGTATGGGCTCGTGTATGTCTCATCCTGATTACCATAGGTTTATATTAATATATTTCATAAAATAAGGCAATATGATTAAATTTTACAAAAACTTTTTCTATGTATCTCACTTAGGCCAAGTTTTTTAATGAGATGGCGGTGGAGGAGGGTGCCATATCCTTTGTGGGTTTCAAAATTGTATTGAGGGTATTTTAAAGCTAATTTACACATTAAGTTGTCTCGAGAGACTTTAGCCACAATAGAAGCGCAAGCAATAAAAACATCTTTTTCATCCCCTTTTATAATTGTCTTTTGATTTTTAAATTCTTTTGGCGCTTTCAACAATCCATCAAGTCTAATGAAAGAAGGGTTCCCCTTCTTCATCAAAAAAGTGTGGTGTAATTCTTTGAGAGATTTTTTCACTCCTGTTTGGATTGCTTTTGAAATCCCTTTTTTATCTATTATTTTGTTTGAAATGTGAGATACAGAAAAAGAAATTTTATTTAATTTTTTTAATTCTAAAAATTTTTTATAATTTTTTTCTCTTTTTTTTGCGCTTAGTTTTTTAGAATCCCGCAATTTATTTTCAAAAATATTTTT
Source organism: Candidatus Zambryskibacteria bacterium RIFCSPLOWO2_01_FULL_35_19 (assembly GCA_001825335.1). Lineage (GTDB taxonomy): Bacteria > Patescibacteriota > Minisyncoccia > Phycocordibacterales > WO2-35-19 > WO2-35-19. The sequence goes on along the minus strand of MHWA01000020.1, from coordinate 24,818 downwards.
TAAAATCCAGTTTCCTGTTTTTTTATCTGTCATAAAAACTCCTACACTGACTGGCCCCGCGAGTGGTCCCCTGCCCACTTCATCTATACCAATTATCCATTTTTCTGGAGTTTTCATTACATATAAAATAGCATAAAAAAGTTTACCCCCGCCACTCTTGGTGACGGGGGCTCGAACTTCGACTTCCTCGTAGACCGGCGTGGTCTACTTCTTCTTCGCTGAGGCGCCGAACTTCTCCATGGTCTTCTCTTCTCCTTGATGTGCGCTGGTGTCCACCAGCGCAGATTGAATGCCCTCACGGGCCAGGTTTTTTTGCATTTTTTTTCTCCGTGCTCTCTCTCTAGTGAGAATTGAGCACTTCTATAATTAATGTACCAAAAGATAATAAATGATGCAAGCGACCTGTGGATAAAATTTTGAGTTTCTATTATGATGTCCATATGGCTAAAATAAATCATCTACACACTCACTCTCACTATTCTCTACTACAGGCCTTACCTAAAATACCCGAACTTATAGAAATAGCCAAAAAAAATGAAATGAAAACATTGGCTTTGACTGACAACGGCAATTTATATGGAACTATTGAATTTTATAAGGAATGTAAAAAAGCCGGAATAAAACCAATTATTGGGGTAGATGCATATTTGGCCAGTCGAACTCGTTTTGACAAGCAAGCGGGAGTAGACAAAGATAGATTTCGTTTAGTTTTACTTTGTAAAAATGAAATCGGTTATAAAAATCTTTTAAAATTAGTGACTGCATCATATTTGGAAGGATTTTATTACAAACCGAGGATTGATTTTGAGATTTTAGAAAAATATTCGGAAGGGTTGATTTGTATTTCTTCTTCTTGGAATGGTGATATTTCTACTGCCTTGAGAAATAAAAATATAAAACTAGCTAAAGAATTAATTCAAAAATATAAAGATATTTTTAAAAATAATAATAGTAAATTAGATAAGTCCAATACAAGTAGCGATTTCTATATCGAGATAACTAAACATCCAGAATTTGCTGGCCATAATGAATATATGACAAAGCTGGCTAATTTTGCTAAAGAAAATGAAGTCGGAATTGTTGCTTCCCACGATATCTATTATATAAATCCAGAAGATAGAGAGGCAAAAGATACTTTGATGGCTGTTGGACAGGGTGCTCCTCAAGGTGAAAACAGAGGATCTTGGGATAATGAAAATGAAGATTTTTCTTTTCTTCCTGACGAAGAAATGAAAGAGAGATTTAAAGATATGCCAGAGGCGATTTTTAACAATCACAAAATTTCGGCTCTCTGTAATTTAGAACTAGAACTTGGTAAGTGGGCTTTCCCAAATATAAAAATTGAATCTGGCAGAAGTTATGATGATGAGCTACGAAATCTTGCTTTTGAAGGTCTTGAAAAAAGAGATTTACCAAAAAATGAAGAAGTTTTAAATAGATTAGAATATGAACTTGAAGTTATAAAAACAAAAGGTTATTCCCCATACTTTTTGGTTGTAGCTGATCTTATGAATTATGCTCACGCTCATGGTATTTTAACTAATATTAGGGGTTCAGTTTCTGGCTCCCTAACTACTTATGCCGCTAATATTACAAATATAAATCCATTAGAGTATGAAATACCTTTTGAAAGATTTTTAAATCCAGACCGACCTTCTGCTCCAGATATTGATATGGATTTTGCTGACGATAGGCGTGATGAAATGGTGGAATATGTTAAAGAAAAATATGGCGCTGATAAAGTGGCCCAAATTGGAACTTTTGGCACTATGATGGCTCGGGGCAGTGTTCGTGATACGGCACGAGCTTTGGGATTTGCTTACACTATTGGTGACAAAATTGCCAAACTTATTCCTATGGGTGCTCAAGGTCATCCGATGACTATTGATAGAGCTATGAATGAAGTGCCAGAACTTTTAGAGTTGTATAAAAAAGATGCTGATACTAAAAAAGTAATTGATATGGCAAAGAAAATAGAAGGTTGTGCTCGTCATATCGGAGTTCATGCTGCTGGAGTGGTTATAAGTCCCTCTGATTTAACCAATTTTACTCCCCTCCAGTTTGACCCTAAGGGTGAAGGTAAGATTATTACCCAATATGATATGTATAGTGTAGATGAAAATGGCGCCGGTCTTTTGAAATTTGATTTTTTGGGACTGAAAAATCTTTCTATTATTGCATCGACTATCAAGCTTTTGAAAAAAACTAAAAATATAGATTTAAACCCAGATGATATACCTATTGATGATAAAAAAACTTTTGAGATGTTGGCGAGAGGTGAAACTGAAGATTTATTTCAGCTCAATGGTGATGGTATGACAAGATTTTTGGTGGAATTAAAACCTTCTTCTATTCATGATATCAACGCTATGGTGGCTCTCTATCGTCCCGGACCTATGCAATTTATTCCAAATTATATTGAACGTAAGCATGATGCTAGCAAAATTACTTACGCTGATCCGGCATTAGAGCCAATTCTTAAAAAAACTTATGGTATTTTAGTTTATCAAGATGACCTTCTTATGATGGCTCACAAACTTGCTGGATATTCTTGGGGCGAAGTGGACAAATTTAGAAAAGCGGTTGGTAAAAAAATTCCGGAAGAAATGGAAAAACAGAGGGAGAAATTTATTGCAGGTTGCATAGAACATTCCAAATGGTCGGAGAAAAAAGCTAAAGAAGTATGGAAATGGATAGAACCCTTTGCTTCCTATGGTTTTAATAAAGCTCACTCGGTCTCTTATGGTCGTGTTGCATATCAAACTGCCTATTTGAAAGCAAATTACCCCGGCGAATATATGCGCGCAGTTCTATCTGCTGAATCTGGTGATACTGAAAAGGTGGCTATCTCAATTGCTGAATGCAAAAGAATGGGAATTGAAATACTTCCGCCAGATATAAATGAAAGTTTTTCTGATTTTACTCTCGTTAAAAAAAGTGAAGAAGAATTAAAAGCAGGAGGAGAAACTATAAGATTTGGTTTAACTACCATCAAAAACTTTGGAGAAGGTATTTCGCATATTATAACTGCTGAACGAAAAGAGAAAGGAAAATTTAAATCGTTAGAAGATTTTTTGATTAGAATACAAGACAGAAATTTAAATAAAAAATCTTTAGAAGCCCTCATAAAAAGTGGTAGCTTAGATGCTTTTGGCGAACGCAGTCTTTTGCTTTCAAATACAGATACTTTGCTAGAATACAATAAAGAAGTTTCTATAAATAAAAATCAAGATTCTTTATTTACCTTACTCTCTTCTTCTAAAGGTTATTCTCCTATTTACTTAAAACCTTCTAAAGCAATCACTTTTAAAGATAAACTTTCTTGGGAAAAAGAACTTTTAGGACTTTATGTTTCTGGCAACCCATTAGATGAATTTAAAGATAAGCTCTTAAACCAAAAAAATAATATAAAAAACATAAAAGAAAAAAGTAAAAAAGATGAGCTAGTGGTAGTTGGAGGTATTATAGAAAATATTAGAGATATATTAACCAAAAATGGAGAAAAAATGCTTTTTATCAAATTTGTTGATTTAAATGATAAAATTGAAGTAGTGGTTTTCCCTAAAGTTTTGAAAGAATTTAATGAAATTTTTACTCTAGATGAATGTGTGGTTATCAAAGGTCGGGTCTCTATCCGTAATGGAGAAAAATCTTTAATTGCCGAAAAAGCTAAGAAGTTGTAGTATTTAATTATGTCAAAGCAAGAAAATCAAGATAAAATCAAAGTAAATAAAATAAGACATTCATTGGCGCATCTTTTGGCGGCAGCTGTTTTGGAAATTTACCCCGAAGCTAAGCCAACCATTGGACCTGTTATTGAAAATGGATTTTATTATGATTTTGAATTTAAATCTCCTATAAAAGAGGAAGATTTAGAAAAAATTGAAATAAAAATGAAAGAAATTCTGCCAAGTTGGGATAAGTTTGAAGAAAAAGAAGTTTCTAGTAAAGAAGCTAAAGAATTTTTTAAAGATAATCAATACAAACTAGAACTTATAGAAGATTTAGAAAAAGAAGACCCTTCGACTAGGCTTAAGGCAAGCAAGATAACTTTTTATACTTTTGGTAAATTTACTGATCTTTGTGTTGGGGGTCATTCTGATAAACCTAACAAGGATATAAAAGATGGCTCTTGGAAATTAGATCGTGTTGCTGGAGCATATTGGCGGGGGGATGAAAAAAACAAAATGCTCACTCGTATTTATGGTTTGGCTTTTGAATCAAAAGATGAACTAGAAAAATATATCCAAAATCAAGAAGAAGCCAAAAAAAGAGATCATAGAAAGCTTGGTAAAGAACTTGATCTTTTCCATATAGATGAAATGGTTGGTGTTGGTCTACCTCTATGGCATCCTAAAGGAGCTTTACTTTGGAGGATTATTGAAGATTTTTGGTATCAGAAACATTTAGAAAATGGTTATGATTTAGTTAGGACTCCTCATATAGGAAATAGAATACTTTGGGAGACATCGGGACATTGGGGTTTTTATAATAAATCAATGTATCCACCGATGGAAGCTGGTCAAACTCTTGAAGATAAGCAAAAAAATAAAAAAGTGGAAGTTTCCGAAGAATATCTTTTAAAGCCGATGAATTGTCCTTTTCATGTAGAAATTTATAAAAATAATCCAAAATCTTATAGAGATTTGCCTATGTGCTGGGCCGAATGTGGCACCGTTTATAGATTTGAAAAAAAAGGAGAACTTTCTGGCCTAACCAGAGTTCGTGGCTTTACTCAAGACGATGCTCATATTATTTGCCGAAAAGATCAAGTGGAAGATGAATTAAAAAAAGTTATAGATTTTACACTTTTTATGTACAAATCTTTTGGTTTTGAGATGAAAGATGTAAAAGTCTATTTATCTTTAAGAGATCCAAATGATAAGGAAAAATATGCAGGCAATGACCTTGGTTGGAAATTTACCGAAGAAGTTTTACGAAAAGTGGCTAAAGAGAAAAAACTTGATTTTACTGAAGAAATAGGTGAAGCCGCTTTTTATGGTCCTAAGTTAGATTTTAAAATAAAAGACGTTATTGGCAGAGAATGGCAATGTTCTACTCTTCAATTTGATTTTAATTTACCAGAAAGGTTTGATATGTTATTTGTTAATGAAAAAGGAAAAAATGAAAGACCTTATATGCTTCATAGAGCTTTGTTTGGCTCTTTTGAAAGATTTATAGGTCTTTTAATTGAACACTATGCTGGCGCGTTCCCGCTCTGGCTCTCACCGGTGCAAGTTAAAATTTTGCCAATTGGGGAAAATCATTTTGAATATGCTAGAGAAGTTTTTGAGATATTAAAAACAGAAGGGATTAGAGCAGAAGTAGATGAATCAAATGAAAGTTTAGGTAAAAAAATACACTATGCTAAACAACAAAAAAATCCTTATCTTTTAGTGATTGGTGATAAGGAAGTTGAATCAAAAGAAATAACTTTAGAATCTCGCACTGAAAAGGTTGGTCTTTTCTCTATTGAAAAATTACTCAATCTTTTCCAAAAAGAAATTAAGGATAAGAAATAAAGAAGCGGGACGTTAAATATCAAGGGTGGCGAGTTTGGCGTTGGATTGAATAAAACTCTTTCTAGAAGGGACATCTGAACCCATTAAGACATCAAATATATCATCAGCTTCTGAAGCCTCTATTACATTAATTTGTTTTAGAATTCGACGAGATGGATCCATGGTGGTCTCCCAAAGTTCTTCAGCATTCATTTCACCGAGACCTTTGTAGCGCTGGACAGAGATTTTGCGTCCCGCTGCCGAAGTTGTCTTTGTTTGAACGGCGTTATTTTCACTTTCTTCTTCTATTTCAACATCGGCATCGGGTATGTTTTCAAAATCCTCAATATCGGCACTGGGACGGCCAATTATTTTAGCTTTTTCATCATCACTATAAGCATAGAAAATTTCTTTCCCTTTTTTTATTTTATAAAGTGGCGGTTGAGCGATGTAAATGTATCCACCATCAATAAGTGGTCGGAAATAACGATAAAGCAAAGTCAAAATAAGGGTGCGAATGTGGGCACCATCAACATCGGCATCGGTTGCGATAATCACTTTATGATAGCGAAGTTTTTCAATATCAAAAGTGTCTCCAATGGCAGTGCCGAGAGCAACAACCAAATTTTTAATTTGTTCTGACGCTAGCATACGATCAAGCCGAGCTCTTTCAATGTTTAAAATTTTGCCACGAAGTGGTAGTATAGCTTGGGTTTTTCTATCTCTTCCTGTTTTAGCGGTACCACCAGCTGAATCTCCCTCTACAATAAAGAGTTCTGACTCTTCAGCTGATTTGCTTTGGCAGTCAGCAAGTTTGCCTGGTAAAGTCATCCCTTCTAAAGCCCCTTTTCTCAAAATAGAGTCTTTAGCGGCTTTAGCGGCTTTGCGGGCGCGTAAAGCTAAGACTACTTTATTTATGATAGCCTTAGCATCTTCTGGATTTTCTTCTAGAAATATATCAAAAGCTTCTCCAAAAACAGATTCTACCATTCCTCGTGCTTCAACACTTCCAAGTTTAGCTTTAGTTTGTCCCTCAAATTGTATCTCTCGCAGTTTGACTGAAACTACCACTGTCAATCCTTCTAAAACATCATCTCCAGTAAAAGCATCTTCACCATTTTTGGTAATATTATTTTTCTTAGCATAATTATTTAAAGTTCTGGTTAGGGCAGTTTTAAAGCCGGTTATGTGAGTTCCTCCCTCGCTTTGATAGATATTATTAGCAAAAGGCATAATACGAGCAGTAATATCATTGACATATTGAAGAGCTACTTCTACTGATTCCCCACTTGACTCATTGGTCATTTTTTCAACATAAAAAATGTTTTTGTGGATTGGTTTTTGATTGTGATTATAAAATTTAATTAAAGAAGTGAGCCCCCCATCAAATTTGAAAGTCATTGAAGGAGCTTCAATTTTTAAATCTTTTAAATAAATAATTTCAGTTTCTTTGATTTTTGTTTTAACTTCTCTAAGATCTAAAACTGATATTTTAAGACCTTTGACCAAGTAAGCTTGCTGTCTCATATGGTGGACCACTCTATTAAAATCAAGGTCTATGTTTTTAAATATTTCTATATCTGGTTTAAAAGTAATAATGGTCCCATGCTCTTTAGAATTACCTATTTTTTTAACAGCAGCTTTTCTTTTGCCTTTTGAATATTCTTGAACATAGATACCGCCATCTTTGTATACTTCAACACGCATAAAAATAGAAAGAGCATTTACTACAGAAGCTCCTACTCCATGAAGACCGCCGGAAACTTTATATCCGTCTCCTCCAAATTTACCTCCAGCGTGAAGAGTGGTCATAATCGTTTCAAGAGCAGAAACTTTGGTTTGTTTGTGAATATCAACTGGGATACCTCGGCCATTATCAGTTACTCGAATATAATTATCCGGCAAGAAAGCAATTTCTACTCTGTTAGCAAAACCGCCCATCGCCTCATCGCGAGAGTTATCAAAGATTTCGGTCACCAAATGATGAAGTCCATCAGGTCCTGTAGTTCCTATATACATTCCCGGCCTTCGGCGCACTGGCTCTAGTCCTTCTAAAACAGTAATAGACTCGGCACTATAACTGCCTGACTTTTTGGGTTTAAAGTCTTTTTTTTCAACCTTATTTTTAGCCATTATTAAACAATAATATTAAAACTTTTTATATAATTCTACCTTCTTATTATAGCAAATTTTTATCTTATTTGCTATATCTTGTCGGATTTATTTTGTTGTTGAATTTTAACACGATTTTATTTAGAATAGAGTAATTATGAAAGAACAAATTATTTCAACCGAAGAAGAAAAAGAATTATTAAAGAATTTAGAAAAAAGACAAGATGCCGATGCTTTGCGAATGAAGCGTTATTTGAGTATGCCCGATCTTTCTCGTTCCGAAGATAGTCCTATTGCTGAAATTGTCCATCGTATTGTTAGTAGCACATATTTTAAAAATTTGAATATTATCAAGACTCCAGAAATTGTGCCTGCCGATGTAAGTTTTGATTTGTTTGATTTTCCAATGGACCATCCTGCTAGAAGCAAATCTGATACTTATTATGTAGATGATAAAAACATTTTGCGCACCCACACTACTGTTTGTTGGTATTACTATTTAATGGATTCCGAAATAAAAAAGCGTATTGCTAAAAATGAGCCAGTGGGGTGTTTTAGTTTTGGTAAAGTTTATCGCAAAGATGAGATTGACCGCAATCATATGAATGTCTTTCACCAAATAGATGGCTGGTATTTAATACCAAAAGATTTAGGAACAATTGGACAAAAAGATTTGGAAGAAGCACTTGGAAATATTGCTATTGCTGTATTTGGACCTGATATTAAATATCGATTAAACAAAGATACTTTCCCTTATACGGACCCATCTTTAGAAATGGAAGTTGAAATTGAAGGTAAATGGGTAGAAGTGGTTGGTTGCGGTGTCGTTAAAGGAACTGTTTTAGAAAAACTAGGGGTTGATTCAAAAAATTATACCGGTTGGGCTTTTGGCTTTGGACTAGAGAGATTAGCCATAGTCAGTATGTCTTTACCGGATATCCGTTTACTTTGGTCAGAAGACGAGAGGGTCAAAAAACAACTCCATCTTGACCAAAAATATAAAGAAGTTAGTAAATATCCGCCAGCAACTAGAGACATTTCCTTTTTAGTAAATAAAAGCTTTGTGCCAAATAATTATTTTGATTTGATTCGTGAGACAGTTGGAGAAGATATGATTGAAGAAGTAAAATTGATTGATAAATATGAAGATGAAAACAGGTTTGGCAAAGATACAGTAAGTTATACTTATCGAATTGTTTATCGTTCGTTAGAAAAAACTTTAGCTTCGGGTGAAGTTGATTTAATGCATAAAAAACTAGAACAAAAAACTATCGAAATCTATAAGGCCAAAATTCGCTAATTTTCAAAAAATATATTATTATTCAAATATAGTTCAGTTAATTCATTGTAGATGCATATAACATCAGAGATTATAACTCATATTTTTCTTTTTATAGCTTTGTATCTAGAAGTGTTTTTTTTGATTACTTATTTTGAATCTAGAGATAGAGAGCATAAGTTATCAATATTAAAAATGCCTAAAAAGTGGCCCAGTGTCTCTATTATAGTGCCTGCTTGGAATGAAGAAAATACTATTCTTAAGACTATTTTTTCTCTCTTAAAAATTAATTATCCTAAAGATAAACTTTCTATTATTGTTGTCGATGATGGTAGCACCGACAATACTTGGAAAGTTGTCCAAAGATTTGCTCGCAATAAACAAGTCAAACTTTTAAGGAAGGAAAATGGTGGCAAATATACTGCTCTTAATTATGCTTTGTGTTCTATAGATACAGAATTAGTGGGCTGTCTTGATGCTGACTCTTATGTTCATCCAGAGGCCTTAAAAAGGATTGTGGCTAAATTTGAAGATAGAGAAATGATGGCTGTTACCCCATCTATAAAAATATTTGAACCAAAAGGCATCTTAGGTTTTATCCAAAAAGGTGAATATATTTTTGGTATCTTTTTAAAAAAAGTTTTTTATCATCTAAATGCTCTTTATATTACCCCCGGCCCATTTTCCATTTTTCGTAAGTCAGTATTTGATAAGATAGGTCATTATCGTCACGCTTACAATACCGAAGATATTGAGATTGCTATGAGAATGCAAAGAAATGGCTTGAAGATTGGTAATGTCCATGACGCTTTTGTTTATACTGTGGCCCCTAATACTATTAAGACTCTTTTTAAACAGCGTTTGCGTTGGGCTTACGGTTTTTTGCAAAATGCTATTGATCATAGGGATATGTTTTTTAAGTTACAATATGGACATTTGGGGATAATAGTTTTGCCAGCTGCGGGTTTTTCTTTCTTTTCCACCTTGTATTTTTTTGGAGCTATTGTTTTTGATTGGTTTAGTTCTCTTATTGTCGCTATAAAAAAAATTGCAACCATTGGCTTATCGTTTCCAAAATTTAATTTTGATTTATTTTATATCAATACTAATTTAATTGTTTTCGTATCTATTATTGCTGTGGTGGGAACGATTTTTATGATTGTCACTGCTCGCAAATTGGCTGAAGAAAAAACTAAATTCGGTTTGGACAGTATTCTTTTTATTTTACTTTACACTCTTATTGCTCCTTTTTGGATGCTTAAGGCTCTATACAATGTGGCCTTTGCAAAAGAAACCAAATGGCGCTAACCACCTCTAAAAAATAAAAAACAGAAGGGTTCCCCTTCTTTATTAAAAAAGTGTGGTGTAGTTTATTAATTTTTTGAATGATCTTTTGGAAAATTAATAAGTCAAACACTTGATTTTTTGTCTATAATCTATAAACTATTGGAATGGAGCAACATAGTTGGAAAAAGTATGCATATACATTTCTCATAACAGCGGCGATATTTGTCACGGCGATTTTGGCTAGCAATTATTTCAGTCAAAAGAAGATTAACGAAATAAAAAATATTGAGAGCCGTATCTCGGTGGATATTTTGGCCTCTGAAACCCAGTTTTCTTTACTCTCCGAACTTTCTTGCAAAGATATTGGTAATTCTTTTTTGTCTCGCGAGTTGGCTGTTCTTGGTGATAAACTAGCTTACACCGAACAAAATCGGGGTTCTGACAATGAAGAAGTCCTCAATCTTAAAAAGTATTATTCCCTGCTCCAGATTAAGGACTTTCTTTTGATGCAAAAAATAAAAGAGCGCTGTGGTGGCAAAACCTTGTCTCTGATTTACTTTTATTCTAATGTTGAAAATGATTGCAAAGATTGTCAAAAAGAGGGTTTTGTTTTGACCAAACTACGAGAAGATTATCCAGAACTTCGTGTTTATTCATTTGATTACAATTTAGATTTATCAGCATTACAGACTTTGATCAATATTTATAATATAAAAGATGAACAACCAACCCTTCTTATAGACGACAAAATTTATTATGGATTTAAATCTATAGAAGATATAAAAGAAATTTTACCTATTCTTAAAGAAATAGATAAACAAAAAGCTTTAGAAGAAACTCTTAAAGCTGAAGAAGCAACTACTACGAAGGAAAATTAAACTGGAGCCGGCACGAGGGTTCGAACCCCGGACATCCACTTTACAAAAGTGGCGCTCTACCAACTGAGCTATGCCGGCAAATTAATCTTCTATTTTTCCTTTACCTATGCTACTCTTTTGTTCTGTTATTTTTCTAAGATAAAATGAGACTGAACCCTTATTGGTAATCTTTTTTTGACCCATAAGAGTGCTTTGTCTTATTTTGTACTCGTTAGCTATTTTTTGTTCTACTTTTGTGAGTAACTTTTTACAAACTATTTTTACTTGAATTAATATAATATAACGAATACTTTGTATAAGTTGTAAGGCCATAAATTTTGAACTAGCAACAAATTTATCTGAATGAGAATCAAATTTACGAAATAGAGCTAACAAAAAATTTATTTTACCGCGTCGCAATTCAATGGCTTTTATAATAACCATAGCAGTTGCAATAAAAAGTGATGAGCTAAATACCACGACAGTGGTCATATTTTTATTTAATTAATAGAAAATCTAATAAAACGACCAATCTCTGTTCTTTCTCCGAATTTTTGATTAGCTTGTTCAACCAAATTCCTGATGGTGATTTCATGGTTTTTGATAAAAGCTTGTTCTAACAAAACTTTCTCCCCAAAATAAGCAGCCAATTTCCCTTCCATTATTTTATCACGAATTTCTTTTGGTTTGTCATTATCCATATCTTTTTCAAAAATCTCTTTAGCTTTTGTTTTGTCTTCTTCTTTAATATCTTCTATCTTTAAGTATTGAGGAGCTTGAGCTGTAATATGCATAGCTATATCTCTGGCTATGGCCTTAAAATCTTCATTGTGGGCTACAAAGTCAGTTTCGCATAAAAGCTCAACCATAGCTCCGACAGAGCTATTTGAATGAATATATGAAGCTATAGCACCAGAACCTAAGGTTCTGTCTGCCTTTTTATCTGCAGATTGTTTACTTATCTTGCGCAATATTATGGTAGCTTTTTCCATATCTCCGCCAGCTTCTTCTAGGGCTTTTTTGCACTGCATTACAGAGACACCAGTTTGATCTCGGAGATCTTTGATTTGATTTGTTGTTATTGTCATAAATTTTCAGTTTTCAATTTTCATTAAATTTTCAATGTTTAAAAATTTTAAATTAAAAATTATTTTTTGAAAGCTTCTGTAATTTTGTTTACAAAAAAGGAAATGCTGGCAATGTTGGAATCGTTGGCAATGATTGGGTAATCAATATTTGATATATTGTTATCAGAGCCACACAAAGCAATAACAGGAATTTTTAGATTTATAGCTTCTCTCAAAGCGGTTTCTTCAAACCTAGGATCAACAATAAATAAAGCTTTAGGTAAAGCAGTCATATCTTTTATACCACCAAACATTTTTTGAAGCTTTTCTATTTTTCTGTCTATGAGCAATCTCTCTTTTTTGGTGTATTTTGAAAGTTCCCCCCTTTCTTTTTGAGATAGAAGATCAAGCATCATTTCAATTCTTTTTCTAATTTCTGGAAAATTTGTTAAGGTGCCTCCAATCCAACGGCTAGCGACATAAGGAGCTCCTACTTTTTCTGCGGCTTCTTTTAATATCTTTTGGGCTTCATTTTTACCACCGACAAATAAGATGGTGCTCTTTTTTTCTACTAAAGAGGATACAAATTCAAGAGCTTTATCTAAAGATTCTTGGGTTTTTTCTAGGTCAAAAATATCAATTCTGTTTTTAGAACCAAATATATGAGAAGCGACAGTAGGGTGTCTTCTAGATTTAGCAAATCCAAAATGAGCTCCTGCTTTAAAGAGTTCATCTAACTTTTGTTCTGTTTTTTCTGTTTCTACCATACAGTTTAAAATCTTATCAAAATTCTTTAAAGGAGTCAATTATAATATCAATTTGGCCTTTCATCATATTTTCAATACCATGCCAACTTTTATTTATCCTATGATCGGTAATTCTATCTTGAAGAATGTTGTAAGTTCTTATTTTTTCTGACCTATCAACTACCCCCACCTGCTCTTTTCTTTCGGATGCATACTTTTTAAATTCTTCTTCTTTTTTTATTTCATCAAGTTTGGCAATAAGAACTTCCATCGCCTTTTCTCTATTAGCTTGCTGACTTCTTTCTGCTCGGCAACTTATGACAATACCAGTTGGTTTGTGAGTCAAACGAACGGCTGTCTCTACTTTATTAACGTTTTGACCACCTTTACCACCAGCTCGAGAAAAAGTAATTTCAAGGTCAGCTGGGCTTATTTCTATTCCCGTATGTTTTTTTCTTATTGGTAAAATAGCTACCGATGCCGTTGAGGTATGAACTCGGCCCATTTTTTCGGTTCTGGGCACTCTTTGGATTCTATGAATACCAGTCTCATATCTTAAATTTTTGTAAACATCTTTGCCTCGTATTTCAAAAGAAGCTTCTTTATAACCACCAAGAGGAGATGGTGATTCATATAATTTAATAACGCTCCATTTATGATTATCTGCGTATTTTTGATACATATTGGCTAATTCCTCGGCAAAAAGAGCTGCTTCTTCGCCACCGACACCAGCTCTAACTTCTAAAACTATTTCATTTGGAAATTCTTCTTCTTTTTCTTCCTCTCTTAAAATTTCATCCATTTGAGATATTAAAATATCTTTTTGAATTTTGATATTTTCTAAATCTTTTTCAGCTAACTTTTCCATACCATCCTCTTTTTGAAGTGCTAAAACATCAACTTCTTCTTTAAGAAGTCTTTCTAAGTTTTCTGCCAAGTATTGGGTCTTTGGGTTTGTTTTATATTTTTCTAGATCCATGTTTTTAATAAAACTCGTCGTAGTCATAAGTTTTAGAGTGCCTTGCGAGTCTCGACGGAGCGAGCACGAGGAATTTTTTAGCAAAAAAATATCCGTGCACTATAAAACTTGTGACAAGAAAGAGTTTTATTTCTTTACTTTGCTTTTTGTTTTTTTGCTAGCGGCTTCTCTGCGAGCCTTGAATTTTTCTACTCTACCAGCAGAATCTATCACTTTTTCATTACCAGTAAAAAATGGATGGCAGGCGCTACAAATTTCTACCTTTATTTCTTTTTGAGTACTACCAACGCTAAATTTATTACCGCAAAGACAGCTTACTTTAGCGTCAATATAATATTCTGGGTGAATTTCTTTTTTCATCTTATTATTTTTATTTCCACCAATATAACATATTTAAAAAAATATACAAATGAAAAGGGCCACCTTGAAGAGTGGCCCTGGCGTTCTGCCCAGTTGTTGGTTGGGCTGCCGTCGACTCCACACTAGTAGAGTCCTTTATCATTTATCATCTGGGAATACACTTAGCCCCCAGATTACGGGCAGTTCCCGCGTGAGCGGGAAAAGTTAAAAAAAATGAACGTGCGGTCGTAGAAAAACTAACGAGGATCCATTTTCCTCTGTCCTTCCTTTTTCCACCACCGACCGCGATATGGGTCAGTGGGTTTCCAATAAAATCGCGAAGCACCTTGCTTCCGATCTAAATACAGTATATCACCTTCTCAAACTTTGTCAAGGAAAAATTAAATAAAAATTAATTTAAATAGGGGATATTTAAAAATACCCTTATTTAGAGCCATTATTTTAATACTGTTTTTTATTGACCTAACTCTCCCCTTGCCCTTCCTTTAATTTAAAGGAGGGGTTGGGGTGGGTTAGAACCCTTCCAATGGGTCAATCATCATAAGTTGGATATTTTCTGCTTTTGCAAGGACTTGTGTGCCGTAGAATGAATTAGCTGGAGCTTTGTTATCGCAAGCGCGACCCGAATAATATCGACAAGCAGCATTACGCTCGGCTGTATATCCCCCACTACTGGCTCCTAAATCTGCCATATAAACTGCGGTGGCTAGTATTGCATGTTCTGGATTCCAAGGGTTGACATTGTCTGGTTTTATTCCTAATACACCGCCGAGTTTATTTTTGAAAAGCTCCCAAGTAGAAGGTATGAACTGCGATGGTCCCATACCTCCTCCGAAACCACGTCCGGAGACATAAACTTTGCCCGGAGGACAAGAAACTGGGGTCATCTTCCAATCTTTGCCGAGTCTCTCTGTTATATTTTTGAAAGGCACAGTGTCTCGAGGAGCTTTCATTACTTGTTCAAAAAAAGTGCCAGTATTTTTGCCAGCTCCATCTCCTGTATCCAAATTATTGACTAAGCAAGAACCTTGATTTTTACCCAAATCTGATTCTTGAGTAAGGATGGCTAAAATAAGAGCTGGGCGAACGCCTGTTTTCTGTGAAGCTAAAGTGGCATATTTAAGAGCATCACCAAAAGCAATACCTTCAGTATCACGAAGGGCAAAAAGGGCGGCTCTAATTTGAGCAGCTTTCTTTTCTTTTTCGGAAATTACTTGTTCGTAAGTTTTTTCTTGATTTTTGTTTATATTAATCAATCTTTGTTTTTCAGCTTCGTCTATTTCGACTTTCTTTTTATCAGCTTCAATTTTGGCTTTAGTATCAGCTTCGGCTATCCTCTTTTTGTCAAGGTCGCTTCTTTCTTCATCAGTTTTTGCTTGCAAATATCTTATTTCATTAAATTGGGTTTCTAAAGATGTTTTTATCGAATTATAAGAATCAACATCTTCAAAAAATTGAGACAGATTTTTATTGGAAAGCATTACTTCTACTAAAGAAAACGAATCTAGTTCGTTGGTTGATTTTAAGATAGAGGCCAAAGATTCTTTACCTCTATTCATTTTTTCTTCAAGTTCGGCGATAGTTTTAGTTTTTAATCCTATGTCAGCGGTAAGTTGATTTATTTGAATTTGTCTTTTTCTTATGAAAGCTTTTGCTTCATTTATTTTGGCGTTTAAAAGAGCGGCGTCTCTCTCAAGAGAAGCAGTCCCTGTCTTTGTTTGGTTTAATATATTTTCCCACTCTGCAATTTCTTTTTCGGTTGCTTCCAATTCGGCTTTCCATTTGGCTTCTTGAGCTTGTATTTCAGCTTCGGTTAAAGCGCTTACATTGACAGAAGTTAGAAGCCAAAAACTAGAAGCTAAAATCAAAACAAAGATAAAAATAAATTTGTCGTATTTCATACAAATTTATTATAGCAAATTTATTCTTTTGAATCTCCTTCCTTTGGCTCGACGGAGCTTTCAGTTGAGTCGGCTTCTTTCTTGCCTTTCTTTTCAACTTCTATTTGAGATAAGTCAGCTACTGGAGCTTCCTCTATTTCTTCTTCTTTGGCTGTAGCCACAGTTACTACCACTTCATCAGGATTTTCTACAAGTTCAACTCCTTTAGGTAAAATTATATCTTTAGCCAAAATTTGACCCTCAAGCTCGGTAATAGAGGAAATATCTACTTCAATTTGATGAGGAAGATTTGAAGGTTCGGACTCTATTTTAAGTGTTCGTAATATTTTTATTAATGAACCTCCCAAATCTTTTATTGCTGGAGAGATACCTACAAATTCAATTGGAATTTCAATTTCAATCTTATGTCCTTTTTCAAAGATATAAAAATCAGCATGTCTTGGTTCATTAGTTAATGGGTCTAAATCAATATCGTGAATAAGCGCTCCCAATTCTCCTTCTGGAGTGACCAGATTTATAACAGTTGATTCACCGGCATTTTTCCAAGCTTTAAGGAAGTCACTTTTTTTGATTTGAATAGAAGTGGATTTATTTTTGTGTCCATAATAAACAGCCGGTAAAAACTCTTCTTTTCTTAAGTTTTTTAATTTACCGAATTTGTCTCTTTTTTCTGCTTTTATATTTATGGTCATTACAGAGATATCATAACAGAAATATAAATTTTTACAAATTTGCAAACAACATCATCCTCTTTTCCACCACCGCTTGCATAGCTTCACGGGCAGGACGAAGATATTTATAAGGAGCGATTTCATCTGGAAATTCATTTAGAGATTTTTGAAGAGCTTGTCTATAAGCGAGACGCAATTCGGTATTGATATGGACAATAGAGATACCAGCTAGAATGGCCTGTTTGAATTCTTCATCTGTAATACCCGAACCTCCATGAAGTACAAGGGGCGTCCTTGTAGCTTCTCTGATTTCTTTTATTCTTTCTATATTTAATTTTGGATTACCACTTTTTATCATACCGTGAATGTTGCCTACTGCTGGAGCAAACAAATCTACACCAGTTTCTTTTACAAATTCACTGGCTTCTTCTGGTTTAGTCATAGTTTCAAGAGAAATCTCGGCATTTTCAGGAAGTTCTAGAAGCATCTTTGAAGATTTACCAATAAAGCCAAGTTCTCCTTCTATTAGTATTTTTGGATTTTTCAAATTTTTATATTCAACAGAATCTTTAGTCATTTTTAAATTTTCTTCAAAAGATTTTTCTGCTCCATCTATAATAGCAGCATCAAAATCAGTATCTACTACTTCTTTTATTCTTTCTACCGAATAACTATGGTCAGCATTTAAAAATATTGGTAAATCAAGAGCTTTGACAGTATCCACCAAAGCTTTAACTTGTTTTATTCCGATGAAATCTCTTTCGCCTTCAGATACACCTATAATAACCGGCAAATTTAATTTTTTAGAAGCATTAACTACCGCCCAAAAACCTTCTGAATTTGAAATATTAAAATGCCCAATAGCAATTTTTTTTTCTTCAGCTTCTGCAATATATTCGCGTAAAGTTTTTATCATATCCACATATTATCATATTTTTTATTTTTCAAAATAATTATAGGTGTATAATAAAAACAACAATAAAAAATAACGATATGTATGAAAATAAAAATTTTGATTTTGTTGCTATTGGGGACATCACTACTGACGCCTTCATTAGATTAAAAGATGCAAAAACAATTTGTAATCAAGAGGGCAAAAAATGTGAATTAACTTTGAGATTTGGAGACAAAGTTCCTTATGAATTTATGGAAGAAGTTAGAGCTGTGGGTAATAGTCCCAATGCTGCTGTTTGTGCTACTCGGTTAGGATTAAATGCCGCTTTAATAGCAAACGTAGGAGATGACCACAATGGTCATGAGTGTATTGCTACCTTAAACAAAAATAAAGTAGCTACCCCTTTTGTTAAAGTCCATAAAGATAAATTGACTAACTATCATTATGTGCTTTGGTTTGAAGATGACCGCACTATTTTAGTCAAACATGAAGAGTATGAATATAAGTTGCCAGATATTGGTAAACCAAAATGGGTTTATCTCTCCTCTCTTGGAGAAAATTCTTTAGATTATCATCAGGAAATTTTAGAGTATTTAAGAAAAAATCAAGAAATAAAATTGGCTTTCCAACCGGGCACTTTTCAAATGAAAATGGGAATAGAAAAATTAAAAGATTTGTATGCTCGCACGGATATCTTTTTCTGTAATGTAGAAGAAGCTAAAAATATTTTAAATAAACCAGAAGAGCAAGATATTAAAAATTTACTAAAAGGGATGCACGATATTGGACCAAATGTAACAGTCATTACTGATGGACCAAAAGGAGCTTACGCTTATGATGGTTATGAGGGGTTTTTTATGCCTCCTTTCCCTGACGAAAAACCTCCATTTGATCGCACTGGTGCTGGGGATGCTTTTTCAGCCACCTTTACTTCTGCTATTGCTTTGGGTAAATCTCTTTCAGAAGCTTTCCTCTGGGCTCCGATCAATTCAATGTCGGTAGTTCAATATGTAGGGGCTCAAAAGGGTCTACTTTCTCAAGAAGATATGCTCAAATTCCTTTCTCAAGCTTCACAAGATTATAGACCTCAAAAAATTATGTAAATTTAAAGGGGCTACCAGTTGTGATAGCCCCTCGTTGCTTTTGCCGCCACCCTCCTTTCTTTAGGATAAAGATAACCCGAAAAGGTGTGGATCACCTCCTTTCCCGGGACATATTGCACACACCTAATATCAAAATATCAGATTTACAAAATACTTGCAAGAATGCCTGTGGATTAATTTTTCCTTTCTATCACTTTCTCCACCGCCCTTTCAATATGAGAAACGCTCATACCATAGTGTTCTATCAGTTCTTCTGGAGTGCCGGATTGGCCAAATTTGTCATGAACTCCTATTAATTCCATAGGGACAGGATAATTTTGAACTAAAACTTCAGCTATGGCAGAGCCGAGTCCTCCAACTATTTGGTGCTCTTCTACACTGACCAAAGCGCCACTTTCTTTGGCTAGATTAATAATGGCTTCAAAATCTAGTGGTCGAATACTTGCAATATTTAAAACTTTAACAGAGATGCCTTTTTGTGCAAATCTTTGAGCAGCCAAAATAGCATTGTAAACTAAGGCCCCAGTAGCGATGATACCTACTTGAGCTTTCATTGGTGGAGCAAAAAAAACTTTAGCTTTACCTATTTCAAATGGTGTTTCTTCTGTGGTGATGATTGGTGTTTTTTCTCTTAATAAACGAATATAAACCGGTTTATCTATTTTGGCGGTCGCTATAGTCGCCTTTTTTGCTTCTATTGCATCACAAGGAGAAAGGACAATCATATTGGGAAGTACGCGCATAATAGCAATGTCTTCTATAGCTTGATGAGTACCTCCATCGGGCCCTACAGAGATTCCTGCGTGACTGCCTATTATTTTTACTGGTCTGTCATTATAAGCGATCGTTGTTCTTATTTGTTCCCAATTTCGTCCTGGGCTAAACATAGCGTAAGAAGATATAAAAGGTATTTTACCCATAGCCGCCATACCACTTGCGACTGTGGCTAAGTTTTGTTCGGCTACTCCAACTTGAATAAATCTTTCAGGATATTTTTCGGCAAACAAATTCATTTTGGTTGATTCATTTAAATCAGCACAAAGTCCAATCACATTTTTATTTTCATCCCCAGCAATGACCAGCCCCTCACCAAAACCTTGACGGATAGGTATTTGCTCTACATCTTCATTAAATAATTTTGTATTAAGTTTTAATTCGTTGTTTAACATTTTTTCAAATTATTCTAATTATTCTAATTAATCTATTTAGTAAATTGAGGTTTGTTTAGAATAATTAGGGTACTTAGTATAATTAGGTTAATTTTAATTCAGTTATCGCTCTCTCTCCCTCTTCTTTAGTTGGAGGTTTGCCGTGCCATTTATAATTTATTTCCATAAAAGAGACTCCCTTACCTGCAATAGTATTAGCAATAATAACTGACGGTTTGGCAAAGACAGCTTGAGCTTCGCCTATTGCCGATACTATTTCTTGAAAATTATGACCGTCTATTGTCCGCACATCCCAATTAAAAGACTGCCATTTTTCTTTTAATGGCTCTAACGGCATAATGTCTTCAGTAAAACCTTCTATTTGAATGTTATTTCTATCTATAATTACTGTTAAGTTTTGAAGTCTTTCTTTGGATGCCAACATCATCGCTTCCCATACATTTCCTTCTTGCAGTTCTCCATCACTCATCAAACAATAAAATTGTTTGCCCGAAAATTTTCCATTGTCCATCTTGTCGGCCAAACACATCCCTATTGTTTGGGAAAGACCAAGTCCAAGAGGACCAGAGCTAGTTTCAATAAATGATAAAAATTCACGATGCGGATGTCCTTGGAGGCGACTACCAAATTGACGTAAAGTTTTTAATTCTTCTAATTTGAGATAACCACTATGAGCCATAGTGGCATAAAGGGCTGGGCATATATGTCCATTTGAAAGGATTAACCGGTCTCTATCTTCCCACATAGGATTAGTGGGATCGTGTTTTAATATATGAAAATAAAGTACAGTAAATATATCTGCCATCCCTAAAGGACCGGCAGTGTGTCCTGAACCTGCTTCTACAAGCATTTCAATAATAGAAATGCGAATATCTCGCGCTTTCTCTTCCATCCATATTATTTTTTCATCTGTTAATTGAGGCATTTTTAGTTTAATTTAATAATTCATTCTAATTAAATGGGTCATAGTCACATAAACGAACATCACCTAGCCAACAGTTACCAAAAAATTCATAGGAATTTATACGTTCACTGCCAAAAATGTTTACATGTGTCCATATAGGAATAAAACCTAATAAAAATATAAATATTAAAATTAGAACTATTATTTTAGATTTATTCATATTTATATTATAGCAATAAAAAATTAATTAAACATCCAAAAGTATTTTTATTTTTGAAAAAACATTTGTTAAAATTTCGGTTGGTGCTTTGGTTACAAATTTCAAATTTCTCCTTTGCCAGGAGACTGATCTAATTTGGTCTGTCAGAATGACACCTTTGTCCCCCAACAAAACGACATATGGGTATGGTTTGATTTTGGAAGTTATGGGGCAAATTAAAGCTAAACCAGAAAGGTTATTATATATTTTAGGAGACAACACCAAAACTGGTCTTCTGCCTTTTTGTTCATGACCAAGAGTGGGGTCTAAAGACGCCCAACAGATATCACCTCTATCTGGTATATATTTTTTTACCATACTTCATTACCAACTGGAGGACCCCAATACAATTCATCGTATCTATTTTCTGGAGTTATTTTTGAAGACAGACTTTCAAGAGTTTCTTCTTTTGAACTGGCAGTGATAACAATAGAGTCCCCAACATTTTTTATAGAAACAGTCCTACCGTCTTTTAATTTGGCTTTTTTCAGTATTTCTTTTGGTAACCTAATTCCTAAGCTATTGCCCCATTTTTGTAATTTAGTAGTCATCTTATTTTAAATTATCTTTAATATATATACATTGTATATACACAGTCAAATATTGTCAACTTAAATAATTAAAAATTTTGTAGATTCATTATAGCCTCTTTTGGATTATTTGTGTTAAAAATAGACGAGCCAGAAATAAAAGAAGTTACACCCGCCTCTTTGAATTTAGGAATTGTTTCTTCTGTTACTCCTATATCAATTTGAATTTCTACTGAAGGATGTCTTTTATGAAAATTTTTTATTTTTTCTAAAACGTATTTATCTAAATCTACTCCACTATACCCCACCTTGTCATTACCCATAAACTGAACAAAATCTGCTTCTGGTAAAAAAGATTCTAATAAAGAAATATCTCCGGAAGGTTTAATACCAAGACCTACTTTTGCACCTGCTTCTTTTATATTTTCTAAACATTCTTTTATATGATCAGTAGAATCAATATGAATAATAAAACTTTTTGCTCCAAGTGAAATAAAATCAGATAAATATTCAATAGGATGAAGCACCAACATATCTATTTCTAAAATAAAATCATTAATATAAGGAAATTTCTCTCTTCCACCTGCTATTTTTTGTATTTCTTCAAATTGGTTATTATTAAAAGGCCAAGTTTTTGTGGGAGCATAAATTCCATCAACAATGTCTATTTGTACTTTTTTGACTGAACCCAAAATTTTACCAAGTCTATCTCTAACAATATTTAAATTTTGAGGAATGATAGAAGGAATGATTTCTAGCATATTTGAATATTACTCACTTTTAATAATAAATTAAGGATTGATATAAAGAGATTCTTCTAACTCGTCTATTTCTTCAAGTCTTCTTATATGTCTTTTGTCCCCAGAAAATGGAGTTTCTAACCAAAGTTTTACAACTTCTTCTGCTTCTTCTAAATTAATAAATTTAGCTCCAAGTGACAAAATATTTGCATCGTTGTGTTCTCTAGATAATTTTATAATCTCTCTGTTCCCACCATAAAAAACCACTGCCCTAACATTTGGAAATCTATTGACCACTATCGCTTCGCCTTGGCCAGAAGCTCCTAGTGTTATGGCTTTAGCATTTTTATGATGTTTGAATATCTCTAATCCGATTTTTTCCATAAATACAGGATAATCATCTTTTGGATCTAATTTTTCTGGACCTAAATCAGCTACCTCAAAACCAAGCTCTTTTACAAATTTGACTAGAGCTTTTTTCATCTCAAACCCCGCATGATCTGATGCAAAATATATTTTCATCTTGATTATGTTAATATCTACAACCAACTTTACTTTACTTCAAATACTCTCCCATTTTCAAAACATGCTTGATGAGAGTGGCGGTGTAGCCCATTTCGTTGTCATACCAAGCGCAGACTTTGACCAGATTTTTATCTATTACTCTAGTTAAACCTAAATCAGCAATAGAGCCATAAAGAGAGCCAATGATGTCACTGGAAACTATTGGGTCTTCGGTAACCGCAAAAATGCCTTGCCAGCGCTCTTCTTTGGATGCTTCTTTTAAAATATTATTTATTTCTTCTACATTTGTTTCTCTTTTGGCTATAAAGGTGACGTCTACTATAGAGCCAGCTACCACTGGCACTCTCATAGCTACGCCGTCAAATTTGCCTTCTAATTCTGGCAAGACTTTAGTGACAGCAATAGCGGCTCCGGTAGAAGTGGGGATTATATTTTGAGCGGCCGCTCTACCCTCTTTCCAATCTTTTTTGTTTGGTCCGTCTACTATGCTTTGACTAGCGGTATAGCCGTGTATGGTATTTAAAACTGCTTTTTCTATGCCGATTTTTTCATTCAAAATTTGTATAAGCGGTGAGCCGGCGTTTGTAGTGCAAGAAGCATTTGAGGAAATCTGGCAGGTTTTTAATTTCTCTTCATTAATACCCATAAGTATCATAGCTTGAGTATCATCTGCTGGTGAATCTTTGGTAGGAGCGGTGATAACTACACGCTTGGCTCCGGCTGTTATGTGAGCTTTAGCTGTTTCAAATTTAGTAAAAGCTCCTGTGGATTCTAGTACTATATCAATATTTAAATCTTGCCAAGGTAAATTGGCTGGCTCTTTTTCACTCAAGAAATTTATTTCTTGAGTATCCCGCGAAGCTTCAGCGAAGTGGGACTTACTAATTAATAATTTCTTTTTGTCATCACTTACTTTCACTCCAAACTGTAAGGCCCCATAAGCTGTATCGTATTTCAAAAGATAAGCAATATTTTCTATATTACCCAAGTCATTTATAGCCACTACCTCTATTTGCGGATTATTTTCTACAAGACGCAAAAAAGCTCGGCCAATTCTACCAGCACCATTTATAGCCACACGAATAATTTTGTTTTCCATAAATACATTATACACCTATCAACAAAACTTTCTGTGAATAACTTTAAATCAAAAGAAATAGGTTTTAATTATTGTATTAAGCTGTTTTTATTTCAGGAGTGAAAGCTAAAGCATCAGCTTCGCAGACTCCACCAACGCAGGCCAGCTCTTTGGCGCCGATTGTATTGTCGCTCTTTTCATAAAGCATCAACTTTGAAAAATCTATGTGTTTAAGTGTTTTCTTTCGTTTTTCGTATTCTTCTTTACTGATTTCTTCATAAGGAGCGAGTTGGTAGACGTGATTGTCTCGAGGTAAGAAGGAAAGCCCGCCTACTATGTCCCAATTTTTATAAACAAAGTTGGCTACAGCGATCCATTCTTCATCACCAACATAGATAGTCACTGATGGATTGTGTTCGGTAAAATTAGTTTTCAATCTTTTCCATTCTTCCAATAATTCAAGAGCGGTAACATCTTTATTGACCATTGCTCCATCAGGCGCTTTGCAAGGAAACTCCAATACCATAGTGGAAGCGTTTGAAGTAGAATAACCAACTTCTGGTTTGATTGGCACACCTTGATTTTCTGCTAATTTCAAAAGAGGGTCATTGGCTGAAATTCTGACTCTACGAATATAATATCTAGAAAACCAAGTGTGCATTCCAGAGCCCACTCCCAAAAGTTGCCCAGAGTTGCCATGAGGTTTGACGCAAGTAATGGCAGTTGATTCATTTACTCCAAAACGTTTAGCATATTTTTTGTTTGCCTTGATTCCTTCATCGCGTAAAATTTGCAAATTTTTGTCATCACGAACAATCTTATTGTCATAATATCCAGTTATAGAAACTCCCAAAA
>MHWA01000019.1 GCA_001825335.1 Candidatus Zambryskibacteria bacterium RIFCSPLOWO2_01_FULL_35_19 | reverse complement strand
ATATATCGCACGGAATGTTAAATCTCACCACTGGCAAAATGTCTTCCAGAAAAGGAAATATCATCACTGGCGAAAGTTTAATAATGGATGTTGAAAGTTTGATTAATGAAAAAATAAAGGAACGTGATTTTTCTGATGCTGAAAAAGATACTATTTCGGAAATAGTGGCAATTGGGGCGATCAAATATTCAATTCTAAGACAGGCCACTGGAGGGGATATAGTTTTTGATTTTGACAAGTCTATATCTTTTGAAGGAGATTCGGGTCCTTATCTTCAATATACTTGTGTGCGAGCTAATTCTGTTTTAGAAAAAGCCAGAGAAGTGTCAAGGTTCGACCTTGACATGTCAAAGTCCGACTTTGACACTTTGAAAAACTGGGAGACGACAGAGCTTGAGAGGTATTTATACAGATTTCCGGAAGTAGTGGAAAGAGCGGGGGCAGAATACGCTCCACATTATTTGGTTACTTATTTAACTGAATTAGCCAGTGTCTTCAACAGATTTTATGCTAATAACAGAATAATTGATCTAAATCCTGCCCTAAGTGAGCAAAGTGAGTCGAATGGATCTCCATACAAAATTGCTCTCACTCAAGCAGTAGCTCATATCCTCAAATCCGGCCTTTATCTTCTTGGTATCAAGGTGCCAGAGAGGATGTGATTTTGCGACTAGCAAAATCATCTTGAATTAAAAAATAACTCCAGTTATTTTTTAATGATTGATCCAGTAGTAGATTTTGGCATTGGGCTGTGCCCGCGCATTTTATGCGATGCCAAAATTCACTACTGGATTGACAATAAATGCTTATTTGATAGTATATTGATGTCCGCCTTAGGCGGATTAAATTTGCCCCCACTTCACTGAAGTTTCGCGGGGCAAGCAAATAATATGTCTAGATCACTTAAAAAAGGCCCTTATGTTGATGAAAGGGTGCTCAAAAAAATAGAAGGCAAAAAAGCTGGGGATTCCGAGGTTATTAAAACGTGGTCTAGGAGCTGCACTATCGCTCCGGAGATGATCGGTTTTACTTTTGGTGTTCATAACGGTAGAGACCATATTGAAGTGTTTGTTACTGAAGATATGGTTGGACATAAGCTTGGAGAATTTTCTTTGACTCGCAAATTTGTTAAACACGGTGGTAAAATGCAAAAAGATCTTGAAGCTAAAAAGAAAGATGATGAAATAAGGGCGGCTAAAGCAGCTAAGGCGTCAACTGATTCAAAAAAATAAACCACTAATTTACGAATACAGACAAATTTTACAAATAAAAAATGAATGAAATAACAGCACAATTAAATAATTATAGACAATCTCCTAGAAAAGTAAGATTGGTTGCAGATAGCATCAGGGGTAAATCTATAAAAGAAGCTAAAGTAAGATTAGATTTCATAACCAAGAGAGCTACTGGTCCTTTGCATAAACTTTTAAATTCTGCCATCGCTAATGCAAAAAATTTAGGAGCAGATGTAGAAAATCTTTGGGTTAAGGCCATCACCGTTGATGGTGGAGCTATATTGTATCGACGCAGACCTGTTTCTCATGGATCAGCTCACCCTATTAGGAAAAGAACTTCAC
Source organism: Candidatus Zambryskibacteria bacterium RIFCSPLOWO2_01_FULL_35_19 (assembly GCA_001825335.1). Classification (GTDB taxonomy): domain Bacteria; phylum Patescibacteriota; class Minisyncoccia; order Phycocordibacterales; family WO2-35-19; genus WO2-35-19. The sequence continues at coordinate 26,257 of MHWA01000019.1, read as the reverse complement.
ATATCACTGTCGTTCTTCAAGAACGACAGAAACTCGAAGCACGAAGCACGAAATCCGAAAATAAAAATATTAAAAAGTAATTTTGCATTTTGATTTTTAAATTTTAAATTATTATGACTCACACAGTACATCCATACGCACATAGATTAGGCATCATCCGTGATTGGAAATCACGCTGGTTTGGTGTCAAAGCCAAATATAAAGAAAATCTAAAAGGAGATGTGTTAATTTATGGTTATTTGAAAAAACGTTTGAAAGGGCTTTTTGTAAACTCTGTTGAAATTGAAAGAAGTGTCAAAATATTTAGAATTATTATTGAGACTTCTCGTCCTGGACTTATCATCGGTAGAAGTGGGGAAGGAATGACTAAATTAAGAAATGATATTCTGCGTTTTATGAGTCGAAATAAATTGAGCTCTAAAGAAGAGTTAAAAATAGATGTGAAAGAAGTGAAATCTCCAGAATCAAGTGCTATGATTGTTGCTCAAATGGTGGCTGAAGGTCTCGAAAAAAGAATGCCTTTTAGAAGAGTAATGAAAAGTATGGTTGAAAAAGCTTTTGCTAATCGTGATGTCAAAGGGATTAAAATTTCTCTTGCTGGTATGCTTGGAGGTTCAAAAATGTCTAGAGTAGAAAGCAAAAAGGTTGGTCAGATCCCACTTCAGACTTTAAGGGCTGATATTGATTATGCTTTATATGAAGCTTTTTTGCCTCTCGGTAAAATTGGTATCAAAGTTTGGATTTATAAAGGAGAAATTTTTGATGAAAAATAATTTTAATTTACTACTATGTTATTTCCTAAAAAAGTAAAACATCGAAAATGGCAAACTATGCGTAAAAATCCAAAAAAAGTTGGGTCAGCTACTCGTGGTGTTAGAGTTTCTTTTGGCTCACACGGCCTTAAAGCTATGGCTCCAGCTAGGATAACGGCCAATCAGATTGAATCTGCCAGAAAAGCTATCAACAAATGTGTAGGTAAAACAGGTAGAGTTTGGATTCGTATTTTTCCTGATATGCCTTTTACCAAAAAACCAGCAGAAGTGAAAATGGGTAAAGGTAAGGGTGATTTGGAAGGTTACTGCGCTCCTGTCTTGGCTGGACAAGTAATGTTTGAAGTTGATGGTGTCGCTACTCCAGCTATCGCTATAGAGGCCTTACGCAAAGGGGGTACCAAAATGCCTATAAAAACTAAAATTATATCTAGAATCTAAAATCACCATTTTAACGAATAAATATTAGTAAATTACAGAGTATGAAAAAAGAAATATCAAAAAAAAGCAAAGCCGAATTAGAAAAAGATTTAAATAAAAATATAATCGCTTTAATGGATGTTAGATTTGGTGTAGCTGGAAGTAAAAGTAAAAATGTTAAAGAACAAAAAACATTGAAAAAAGATATTGCTCGGATGAAGACTGCCTTAAATGCTATGATATAAAACTTATGGATAAAAAAGAAGAAAAAAATAATATAGAGACAAAAAAGATAAACAAAAAAGTTTTGAGTGCAACAGTAGTGTCAGACAAAATGCAAGATACTTGTATTGTTTTGGTAAGTAGGTTTGTTAAACATAAAAAATATAAAAAATATCATAAAGTAAGTAAAAAATATAAAGTTCATGATGTTGGCAATACCAAAAAAATTGGAGACAAAGTCACTATTATGGAGTGCCGTCCTCTTTCTAAAGATAAACATTTTGTAATAGTAAATTAAAAAATATGATTCAACCGCAAACAATAATAAAAATAGCAGACAATTCGGGCGCTAAAGTTGGTCGTGTGTTTAAAGTGTTGGGTAGTTCCAAAAAAAGATACGCTAGGATTGGTGAATTAGTGAAGTTTTCTGTCCAAAAAGCAGAACCTCGTAAAGAAATCAAAAAGAAAGCTATTCTTTTGGGTTTGATAGTAAGACAAAAAGCGCCATTGCGAAGGAAAGATGGTTCTTATATTCGTTTTGATGAAAATGCCGCTATTGTGGTAGATATAAAAAAGGGCGAAATAGTGCCTAAGGCCGGAAGGATTTTTGGTCCAATTCCGAGAGAGATTGCTGAATTGGGAATGCAGGCCATCGTAACATTAGCTCCGGAAGTAATATAAAAATCATGAAAATCAAAAAAGGAGACAAAGTAAAAATAATTACAGGCAAAGATAAAGGTAAAACTGGACCGGTTTTGAAGTCTTTTCCAAAAGATTTTGCTGTTTTGGTGGAAAATATAAATAAAAAGAAATTACATCAAAAACCAAGAAAACAGGGTGAAAAAGGCAAAATAATAGAACAGGCAGCGCCTATACATGTATCAAATGTAAAGAAAATTTAATAATTTCAAATTATTTTAATTAACTTAAATGTTTAAAGAAAAAGTAAAAAAATCATTTACAGAGCTTAAGCCAAAATTGAGGCTTACTAATATTATGCAAGCTCCAAAGATTGAGAAGGTAGTTATCTCCTCTGGTATTGGTTCTTTTAAAGATCCAAAAAAATCAGAAGTAGTGATAGATAGGTTGGCAAAAATCACCGGTCAAAAAGTTATCAAAAGAGGAGCTAAGAAGTCAGTAGCGTCTTTCAAATCAAGAGAGGGAGATATTATTGGAGTGCAAGTAACTTTGAGAGGAGAAAAGATGTGGAGCTTCTTGGACCGACTTTTTCAAATAGCTTTGCCTAGAACCAAAGACTTTAGAGGTATCTCTCTTGATGCTATAGATGATATGGGAAATTATACTCTATCCATTAAAGAACACACTGTTTTTTCTGAAACTTCAGATGAAGACCTTAAAGATGTTTTTGGTTTTGCCATTACTTTGGTCACTAATCTAAAAGATAAAGCTTCAGCACTAGAGTTTTTCAAAGCTTTAAACTTTCCGTTTAAGAAAAAATAGTTTTTCATTTTTCTAACTCCTCAAACTCCTCTTAATTTAAGAGGAGACTTATGGAAGCTCCACTGCTTTTTTATTTATAATATGGAATTTAGTTAGACTTTGGGTATGAAAATTTTAATTTCGACCCCATCTCACTTTTCGTTAAGCCGTTCGTCTTTTACCAAATATCGAATGTTGGGTTTTTGCCCCAGAAGATGACCTTTGAAGATTTTGCCCCAAAAGGTCATCTTCAAATTTCCTTTTTCCTTTTTGAGCTTGGAAAATATGGATAAAAATGGTATGATTTGGTATTAATTTATGGCAAACAAAAATCTTACAAACGCAAAAAGAGCAAAGAATGATGAGTTTTATACTCAATATGGAGATATTCAGAAAGAAATTCAGGCGTATCTTGATTATGATTCCAATGTTTTCAAAAATAAAGTAGTGTATTGCAATTGCGATGATCCGTTTGAGAGTAATTTTTTTCGATATTTTGTGCTCAATTTCAACAAGCTTGGATTGAAACAGCTTATCACAACGAGCTACAAACCATCGCCGATTGCCAATACAGAACTCATATTACAGCCATCTTTTCTTCCTGGTTATGAAGATAAGGTTGTGAGCAAGTCAGCAGAACCAAAAGGTAGGCCGAAAGTAACTGCCAATAAATTTGTCATCAACAATGTGAGCGATATGGATGATGATGGTGATTTTGATTTGCAGGATATAGCACAACAACTAAAAGCAAACAAGCACAACGAATGGACGCCACTAGAGGAGGATGGTGATTTTAAAAGTCCCGAATGTGTAGAATTACTTAAACAATCCGATATTGTTGTAACAAATCCACCATTCTCCCTTTTTAGAGAATACGTAAAACAACTTCTTAGTAACAACAAAAAGTTTTTAATAATAGGTAACTTAAACGCAATAACATATAAAGAAGTTTTCCCATTACTTAAAGAAAACAAAATTTGGTTGGGCAATAATTGTAAAGTTAATGGCGGTGCAATGTTTTTTGAGATACCAGAGAAAATTGCCAATTTGGAGCAAGTTCGTGAAATCAAAACAAGCGAAAGTGGTAAGAAAGTTTATATTACACGCGTTCAAGGAGTTCGTTGGTTCACCAATCTTGACCACGGACGACGCCATCAGCCACTTCAGCTTATGACCGAAAAAGAAGTGATAAAGTTTACAACGAAAAAACCATTTGATAAATATGATAATTACAACGCAATAGAGGTATCGCTAGTAAAAAATATTCCGAGTGATTATAAAGGAGTAATGGGTGTACCAATGAGTATTTTTGATAAATATTCTCCTGAACAATTTGAGATTTTAGGAAGTGATTATAATGTTAAAGAAGGGCTACTTCCAAAATTAGTTAATCCAAAATGGGGAGGCAAGTTAGATAGAGGTTATGTAAACAATAAGAGGCTTTATACCCGAATATTTATAAGACATAAGAAAGTTAAAGAATAAGTTTTTGGAAGTAAAAATATGAAGCAAAAAATTTCGAAGTGGCAAAAGATGATTAAACATTCCGTTGATGAAGTTATCGACGTGAATTTAAGGAAATACGTCTTTGATAAACAAAAAGAAATTATATTGAACAATCCAAAACTTAAACAAAGAAATATTTTTATTGAGTATTTTTTTAGAAATTATTCAGAAGCCCAAGTGCTAGCCGTTTCAAGGTTAGTAGAAGATAAACCCGTAGATAGTTTTGTGGCATTGCTTAATGACATACTTGTTTCCTATGAAGAAATTATACAGTCGGGAGAACTTAACAAAAAATTAATTACTGAAATGAGTAAAACAGCAGCTGATGCATTTATAAAGAACCATTTTCAACAACAAATCAAAGAGAGAGAAGAAAAGTTTTCTTGGGAGAAAATTAATTCTGATAAGTTTGACCTCCTAAAAGAAACAGCGAAAATAAAACTCCTTCGTGATAAATGGGTAGCTCACAGAGATAGCAAAAGAAAACCAATCAATATTCAATATGATGAAATAGATAAAGTGATTAAATTTATTGAAGGAAAAGTAGGCGAGTACTATACATTTCTTACAGATGCATCAATGGCTTCTTTTCTGCCGACGGGCATAGAGGGCGATGAGGAGATATTTAGTTTTGCATGGGTCGATACCGAATAGCATACAGTGGGAAATGGAAATAGGGTCAGCTATTGTTTGGCGGGAATAATAAAAGAATGTATGGCAGAGTTTTTATTAAAATGAGAAAGTGAAAAATAATATGAAAAATGAAGAACCACAAAGTGAAATGATTATTTATGAAGGTGCGGATGGGGTGCCTCGGATTGAGGTGCGGATTGAAAATGAAAATGTATGGCTTACGCAGGCTCAACTTGCAGAGCTATTTAATACATCTCGCCCCAATATAACGATGCACATTAAAAACATCTTTGATGAAGGTGAATTGGGCGAATTTTCAGTATGTAAGGATTTCTTACATACTGCCACTGATGGCAAGAAATATAACACCAAATCCTATAACCTTGATCTTATAATTTCTCTTGGATATAGGATAAAATCTGATATTGCCACCCGCTTTCGCCAGTGGGCAACAGAGCGGCTCCGCGAATACATTGTTAAAGGTTTTACTATAAACAGCGAAAAGCTCAAAAATTTGGGTGGGGGTAATTACTGGAAGGAACTGCTCGACGAGATTCGCGACATTCGTAGTAGTGAAAAAGTTTTATATCGTCAAGTACTTGATCTCTACGCCACTGCGATGGATTACGACCCAAATACAAGCGAATCACTTAAGTTTTTCAAAATCGTGCAAAACAAAATACATTTTGCCACACACGGGCATACCGCAAGCGAAGTGGTATATCTACGAGTAGACAGCAACAAACCGTTCGTCGGGCTTACAAACTTTAAAGGCAAACAACCGACTCAGGCAGAAGCAATGATTGCAAAGAATTATCTTGACCTTAAAGAATTAAAAGTGCTCAACAATCTTGTATCTGCGTATTTTGATATTGCTGAAGTTAATGCGATTGAGCACAAACCAATGCGTATGGTAGATTATATTCGCGAGTTAGATGCTATTTTGAAATCAACCGGTCGTGCATTACTTAACAATCCCGGTAAAGTAACTCATGAGCAAGCCGAGAAAAAGGCAAAAGCGGAGTATCATAAATATAGAACCAAGACCTTGAGCGAGGTGGAGAAATCGTATTTGGAAAGCTTGAAGCAAGTAGAAAAGAAGTTGAAAGATAAGAAAAAATAAATGAGTCGGTGACAAAATGTCAGCGACTGAAAAGCATCGAAATTCGAACAAAAACGCGAAGCAGTTGAAGAAATTAGAAAATAAGAGTAAAAAGATAACATGAAAACAATTTTAAAAACTGACATTACTGTTAAAGATATTTGCGAAGGGTTCGTCTATAACGAACTTGAGGGCAAGGGGCTGTTTGGCTTGTTTGGCAAGCTCACTATTCAACCAGAATACCAACGCAATTATATTTATGCCGAAGGCGACGGGAAAAGAGAAATGGCGGTTATTGAATCAATACTCAAGGGATACCCAATTGGTTTGATTTATTTTAATAAAATTTCTGATAACAGTTTAGAGGTTTTGGACGGGCAACAACGGATTACTAGCGTGGGACGATTTATTACTGACAAATTTGCCATCAAAGACGAAAACGGAATGCCACAGATTTTTAGTAATATGGCGAAAGATAAAAAAGACAAAATATTGGAAACTAAATTGCTCATATATGAATGTGAAGGAACAGAAAGCCAGATAAAAGAGTGGTTTAAAACGATCAACATTGCTGGAGTTCCGCTCGTCCCTCAAGAATTGTTAAATGCAATCTATTCTGGACCATTCGTTACACTCGGCAAAGAGGAATTTAGCAACAGTCAAAATGCCAATATTCAAAAGTGGAGTGTATACATAAAGGGCAGTGCAAACCGACAGGCATTTTTTGAGAGAGCTTTAGATTGGGTAAGTAATGGAAATATAGATGATTATATGAGCAGGCATCGCAATGACAAAAATATTAATGAGTTAAAAAAATATTTCAACAGTGTCATTGACTGGATATCTAGTGTATTTACTGATGTAGAAAGCGAGATGTGCGGACTTGAGTGGGGGCGACTTTACGAGCAGTATCACAAGAAATCCTATGACCCCAAAAAAGTATCAGCCGAAGTGCGTAAGCTCTATAGCGATCCATATATCAAAAACCGTAAAGGTATTTTTGAGTTTATTCTAGGTGGTTCTGTTGATACAAAATTACTTGAAGTTAGAATTTTTGATGAAGCAATTAAAAAAGCGATTTATGCAACACAAACCGCCAAAGCAAAGAAAAAAAGCGAATCAAACTGCTCACATTGTGCTATTGGACATGACGCAAATAAAGAGAAAATTTGGAGCTTAAGCGAAATGGATGCCGACCATGTTTCGGCTTGGAGCAAGGGTGGCACGACTTCAGCTAAAAATTGTCAGATGCTCTGCAAAACACACAATCGGGCAAAAGGAAATCGGTAGCAGAACCAAATCTGGGAAATAAATATTTATGAAAGAAAACATATTCGAAACAATTAAAAAACAGATGTTTTATTTTTAATTCGTGTTATAATAGAACTATGATTCAAAATTATATTGAAAATTACTTAGGTAAAGCCAAGTACGAAATGATAGATGGAGGAAAAAAATTTTACGCGGAAATAAAAGATTTGCGTGGTGTTTGGGCTACCGGAAAAACTCTTGAAGAATGCAGATACAATCTGATCAATACCATTGAAGGCTGGTTAATTTTGAGATTAAAGAAAAATCTCACTATCCCAAATTTTAAGGCTCCAAGTGTTCGTTTAAAAGTTTAACTTTATGTCAAAATTAGGTCCGATATCATGGATCAAGTTTGTAAGAAGAATGAGAATTTTTGGTTGGAGCGGACCATTTCAAGAATACTTTGGGTATCGAAATTTAATGTGCGATAAAAAGTCCGATGACTCGGCGCGCGCCGGCGGAAGTGAGGGCGCGGCGGGCTTCGGATAGAGAGGCGCCGGTGGTGTAAACATCGTCTAAAACTATAACGGTGCGCTTTCCTTCGCTTCGCTCAGGATGCTGCGTTTTTATAGTCGCTTCGCTCCTTAAAAACGCGCACATACTTTCTTCAACATTTTCCAACCTTTGTTCCCGACTTAATTTGGTCTGCCTCTCTGTTTCTCTTACTTTTTTTAAAGTATTGTAAGAGATTTTTATATTGTCACCAGCTAATTTTTTTATTTCTTTGCAAATTTCTTCACATTGATTAAAACCTCTATTTCTTTTTTCTTTTTTGCTCATCGGCATTGGCACTAAAATAGGTAAGGTTCCTTCAAAAAGAGCAATTTCAGAAGAGATAACCATCAGCTCTTCGTATAAATAGATAGCAATCCTTTTTTTAATATCAGTATTATTTTTATATTTTATGGATTTTATTATTAACCTCACTATTTTGTGACTATAATCAAACAAGACAAAAATATCTTTTGAATTGACAGGAGATTTGGGTAATAAATCTCGCATCTCTCCAACAGAAAGTTTTAAAAGCTTTTGGATTTTGATGTCTGGCGGTATAAGAATTTGGAGAAATATTTCCCACAATTTTTTTATCCAGTTTATAGCTGACTTTAGTATACGCATTGTGATATAATTATAGTTTAATTGAAGAGAATTTATAATCATATGAGTTTTATTTCTGATATTTTAAAAAAGAAAAATACAAGCGCTTTAGGTATTGATATAGGTTCTTCTTCTATCAAGGTAGTGCAACTTAAAAAAAAAGGAAACAAAGCCATATTAGAAACTTACGGAGAACTTTCTTTAGGTCCTTATGGCGGGGTTTCTGTCGGGCAATCTACTAATTTAAATGTTGAAAAAATAATTCAAGCAGTAAATGACCTTCTTAATGAAAAAGAAGTAGCTATCACTACTCGCACTTGCGGATTGGCGATACCTTTTAGGGCTAGTTTACTCTCTGTTATTCAAATGCCTAATGTGGGACAGAAGGAGTTGGCTTCTATGATACCGATAGAGGCTCGTAAATATATACCAGTGCCAATATCAGATGTTACTATTGATTGGTCTGTGATACCAAGGTCTGAAGTAGTAGAAGAAGTTTCGGAAGAAAATAAAGATAAAGATAAAGACAAAGTAAAAAATATAGATATTCTTCTTGTGGCTATTCACAATAATATTATTAATCAATATAAAGAAGTGGTTTCAAAGACAGAGCTTGACGCCAAGTTTTTTGAAATAGAAGTGTTTAGTTCTATAAGAGCCATTCTTGAAGGAGTTCAAGGTCCTATTATGATTCTTGATATGGGAGCATCAACTACAAAATTATACACAGTAGATAGAGGATTGGTCCAAAATTCACATATTATAAACAAGGGCTCTCAAGATATAACTTTAAATATAGCTAGGGTTTTAAATATTTCCGTAGAAGAAGCGGAAGTTATTAAAAGATCTGTTGGAATGGGTAAAACTGTAGATGGGATAGACCTTTCGGAGACTGTCTTAGTGGTTTCTGATAGCATTTTTGCTGAAGCCAATAGTTTTTTGTTTGATTTTCAAAAAAAGAGAAATAAAAATGTAAAATCTATTTTTCTAACTGGTGGCGGGTCGGCTCTTAAGGGTTTTAGAGATTTGGCTGCTCAAAATTTTAAAGTAGAAGTCATATCAGCAGACCCTTTTGAAAAAGTAGAAACTCCAGCTTTTCTGGAAGAAATATTGAAAGTGACTGGTCCAGAGTTTACTGTCTCTGTCGGCGTCGCCTTGAGGTGCCTCTCGGAACTTTAAAGTGATGTGAGAATGATAATAGGTGTTATAAAAAAGTAATCAACATAAAAAATTTACACTTGCCTATATTTATAGAGTATAATTAAGGTAAATATTATGGCATCAAATTTTCAATCATCATTTATACCAAAAGGATCGACTACTGAAGAAGTATTTAAAAATAAAAAGACTGGCATAGCTGGGATTTTGGCTGTATCTTTGTTTGTTGTTTCAATTGTGGCGGCTGGAGGCACTTATTTTTATAAAGGTATGATTAAAAATGATATCCAAAATCTTCAATCTCAATTGATGGAAGCCGAAAAAAATATAGACAAAAAAACAATAAATGAAATGGACCAATTTAGTAAAAAACTAGACTTAGTCAAATCTATTGTCTTCAAACATCAAGTAGTTTCAAACTTTTTAGACGAATTAGCGGCTTCCACTGTTGGCTCGGTTCATTTTATTGACCTTAGTTATGGTAATATAGAAAATGGTAATTTAAGCGTTGTTTTAAAAGGTGAATCTAGCAGTTATGCTGCTATCGCTTTACAAGAAGATATATTTTTAAAAAATGAAAATTTTAATTCAGTTTCATTTTCAAATTTATCTTTAGCAGAAAAAGGTTTTATTTCTTTTGATTTAAATATTTTAGTTAATCCTCAACTTTCTATTTATTCTGTTCCAGTTAGTGACATTGAAAATACCGAAGATTTTGGACTTGAAAATACAGAGATTGACGCGGGCATCGTTGATATAGAAAATGAGATTGACAATATAGACGCAGAAATTAATAACATTTTAGAAAATGAGTAGTATTTCAATAATCGCATACATAATATTGGCTTTATCAGTAGGATATGCTTTTGTTTATCCTTCAATGGGAGAGGTTTCTATCCTTATGGATGAAAAGGAAAAATACGAGACATCGCTAGAAATGGTCAATAATATTGAAAACAAAAAGAATGAATTGTTGACTGAATTTAACAAAATATCTGCTGAAGATAAAAAAGATATAGATACTGTTTTGCCAAATTCTCTAAATTTTGTAAGGTTAGTTTCTCAAATTAGTTCTGTGGCCTCAAAATATAATATTGTGATAGATAAGACCTCTTATAGGAAAACTAGCCCTTCTAGTGGTGAATCTATAGGAGAGGAGCAATCAGAGACTATGTTTGATTCGGCAATTATTAATTTTTCCTTTTCTGCTTCATACCCTAATTTTAAGAATTTTACAGACGATTTAGAAAAAAGTTTACGCATCTTGGACATAAGAAATATAAAAATAACCACAGGTGAGAAAAAAGAATATATCTATGAGGTTGAATTTGAAACTTATTGGCTTAAATCATAGTAATGATGAAAAATTTAAAAAATAAACGAACATCTATTTTAGCCATAATTTTGATAGGGCTTTTAGTTGTATTTTATAAAGTGATGTTTGTATCTCCCGATGTTGATGATTTCTCTGCTAATGAAAATATTGTTGCTAGTGTTAGAGTTGAAGGTATCTTACAACAAGTAGAGACAATAAATTTTAATTTAGATATAGTAGAAGATGTTAAATTTAAATCTCTCAAAAGTATTGAAACGCCACTCATATCTTTGCCTGTTGGAAGAGAAAATCCATTTTCAAGTATCCTAAATTTCAACTAATTACATAGTGTTATGAGTCCCGTTAGAGACCGCGAAAATTAAAAATATGAAAAGCTTTAATTATTACTTTAATTATCAACAGATCTTGCATATTAAAATATGTAATTTTCTGTCTCTAACGGGATGAGTATTTTAGATGTTCTTGTAAAACAAGGTTTAATAAAAACTAAAGATATTTCTTCTATAAAAGAAAGGGTAGGCACTGTTGATAAAAATATTGAAGATGAACTACTGGCTTTAGGGGTTAGTGAAGAAGATATTTTAAGAGCTAAATCAGAATACTACAGTGTCCCTGTCAAAAAAGTTGATATTTCTGTTATAACTAGCAAAGTTTTGGATTATATTCCAGAAGAAGCAGCGGTTTACTATCAATTTGTGCCTATAGGTGTAAGTGATGGAGTTTTGGAAGTTGGCGTGATAGACCCAGACAATATTGTCGCTAGAGATGCTTTAAATTTCATATCATCTAAAATTAGTTTGCCTTTCAAAACTTTTGTTGTTTCTCAAAGTGATTTTGATGAAGTTATAAAATTATATAAAGGTCTCTCCGGTGAGGTGACCAAAGCTTTGTCAGAGCTTGAAACAGAATTTATAACCGAATCTAATAAAAAAGATGATGATTCTGAAGAGGGCGCAAAACAAAAAAAGATAGAAACTGAAGTAGATAATATAAGTGATTTAAATACATCTGAAGGTGAAAATAAAGGCACAAAAGTAATAGAAAATGCTCCAGTGACCAAAATAGTAGCTACTATTTTGAGATTTGCAATTGATGGTAGGGCTTCTGATATTCACATAGAACCTATCGCTGCTAATGTGAAGGTCAGGTTTAGGGTAGATGGTGTTATGAATACCAGCATTGTCCTTCCTAGTAGGATACACAGCGCTATCGTGGCTAGGATTAAAATTATGTCCAATATGCGACTTGACGAAAAAAGAAAACCTCAAGACGGCAGATTTAGTGCTAAATTGGATAAAAGAAAAGTAGATTTTAGAGTTTCAACTTTTCCGACTTATTTTGGAGAAAAAGTGGTTATTCGTATTTTAGACCAAGAAAAAGGCATCAAAAAATTGAGTGAACTTGGCTTGAGTAAAAGAAATCTAGAACAAATTATGGAAGCCATAAAATTACCTTACGGGCTTATACTTATTTCTGGACCTACGGGGTCAGGTAAATCTACCACTTTATATTCTATGATGAATGAAGTTGATAAAGAGCATAAAAATGTCCTTTCACTTGAAGACCCTGTTGAATACAATATGGAAGGTATGAGCCAGTCTCAAGTTATGCCAGAGATAGGTTATACATTTGCTTCTGGTCTCCGCACTACTTTGCGTCAAGATCCCGATATCATAATGGTCGGTGAGATTAGAGACAAAGAAACAGCTCAATTGGCTATACAAGCCGCTCTGACGGGGCATTTGGTTTTTTCTACTATTCACACCAATACTGCCATTGGAGTCATTCCTCGTCTTATTGATATGGGTGTTGACCCTTATCTTATTGCACCTACTTTGGCGCTTACTATTGCTCAACGTTTAGCTAGGTCGTTTTGTGAAGGAGCTGGAAGGCCTGTTAAAGTTGATGCTAGTATTCAGATGATGATAACTAAGCAACTTGAAGATTTGCCGGCAGAATTTAGAAAAGAAATCCCAATTGGAAAAGAGGTTTTTGAAATTTCTCCAGCCCCAAATTGTCCGAGTGGTGTCAAAGGCAGAGTGGCGGTTATGGAAGTGCTTAAAATAGACAAAGAGATGGAGCAAATTATTCTCAAAAATCCAACTGAACAAGAAATCTGGAAATACGCTAGGTCTAAGGGTATGTTTACTATGAAAGACGATGCTTTGATAAAAGTTTTTAATAAAGTGATTCCTTTTGAAGAATATAATAGTTTATAAAGTGGCGATATAATTTGAGTCAATGTATAATAATATTATGTCTGAAGAAATAAAATATAAAATAATATTAGTGGACGATGATGATTTTTTAGCGACTATGTATGCCACCAAGTTTAATAATAGCGGTATTGCAACAGAAATTTGTTCCTCAGGAGTTTCTTTATTAGAAAAATTAAAAGCGGGAGAAAAGCCAGATCTTATTCTTTTAGATATTGTAATGCCAGATATGAGTGGGATAGAGGTTTTGGAGAAGATGCATACTGATAAATTGGGAGAAGGGATACCTGTAGTGATGCTTACAAACCAAAGTGACGAAAAAGACATAAGTTCGGCTAAAAGATTTGATGTCGCTGGTTATATAGTCAAAGCATCAGCCACTCCTTCTGAAGTAGTGGAGCAAATTGTAAATATTATAAAAAATTCAAAAAATTAATTTTTATTTTTAATATGAATGATCTAGACAAACTTATAGAGCTTGTAATTAGGGAGGGAGCTTCAGATTTGCATATATCCGAAGAGAGAAATCCTCATATTAGAGTTTCTGGGCAACTCATACCACTATTGAAGTATCCAAAATTTACTAAAGTAATGATGGAAAGTATTGTAAATAAAATACTCTCTGATATTAAAAAAACATCTTTCAAAACTTCTCAAAGCGCTGACCTTTCTTATAGTTATAAAGAAAACAGATTTAGAACTCATATTTTTGTGGACCAACAAAGACTTTGTATAGCTCTAAGACGTATTCCCAAGAAGATACCGACTTTGAACGAATTAAATCTACCAGCCGAACTAATAAATTTTACAAGATTAAAATCGGGGTTCTTTTTGGTGGTTGGTCCGACTGGACATGGTAAGTCAACCACTTTGGCCTCTATGGTAGAAAGTATAAATAATGAAAGATTGGAAAATATTATTACCATAGAAGACCCGATAGAATATTTATTTGAAGCTAAAAAATCTATCATTCATCAAAGGGAAGTTGGATTGGACACTCCTTCTTTTGCTTCTGCTTTGCATGATTCATTTAGAGCTGATGTTAATGTTATTATGGTTGGTGAAATGAGAGATGCTGATACCATTTCTACTGCAGTCTCGGCGGCGGAGACGGGACATTTGGTTTTTTCTACTCTTCATACCAACAATGCTGCCCAAACAATTGACCGTATTTTGGATTCGTTTAGCGCCAATCAACAAAATCAGGTTCGCATCCAGTTGTCATCTTCTTTGTCTGGTATCTTTTCTCAAAGACTTATTCCTAGAATATCAGGAGGACTTATTCCTGCTTATGAACTTTTAGTAAATAATGTCGCCGTTTCAAATCTTATAAGAGATAAAAGGACTCATGAATTAAATACTATGATTGAAACTGGTTCACAAGAGGGTATGATAGACTTCAATAGATGCTTGATAGAAAAAGTAAATAAAGGTGAGATTACTATTGAAAACGCTTATCTTTATTCAACCAATACGCGAGCTTTAGAAAAAATGTTATAACTATGCTTTTTGTATATAAAACAATCAATAAAAATGGAGAAAGAGGAGAAGGAAGTATGGAGGCCTCTAAAATGGATTCTGCTATTGTTGCTTTGCAGGCAAAAGGTTTGGCGGTGTTGTCAATCAAACCAAAAGAAGAGAGTGATGATATTTTTAGAAAAATTCCATTTTTTAATAAGGTTTCTAATAAAGAAGTGGTCATTCTTTCAAGACAGATGTCTACTCTTTTTGAAGCTCAAGTCTCGGCTCTTCGAGTTTTTAAACTTATCGGCACTGAAGCTGAAAATATAACTTTAAGAAAACATCTTTTAGAGATAGTTGATGATTTGCAGGGCGGTTCTTCTATATCATCAGCTCTTTCTAAGCATCCTGATGTTTTTTCAGATTTTTATGTCAATATGGTTAAATCCGGAGAAGAATCTGGTCATATAGACCAAACTTTTGCTTATTTGGCTGATTATATGGACCGCACGTATGAAGTGTCCTCTAAAGCTAAAAATGCTCTTATTTATCCAGCTTTCGTGATATTTACTTTTATATCGGTGATGGTTTTGATGTTTACCGTCATTGTGCCAAAAATTTCTGTTATCATAAAAGATTCTAGTGCTGAAATTCCTTTTTACACCAAGATTGTATTTTGGGTCAGTGATTTGTTTACTCAAAATTGGGCACTGATGATAATTGGTCTTATAGGCGCAATAATGGGTCTGATTTGGTATAGCAAAACAGAAGAGGGTAGTCGGTGGATTTCAAATACTAGATTGTATATACCCTATGTTGGCGATCTTTATCGCAAACTGTATCTTTCTCGTTTTTCTGACAATATGAGCACTATGGTCCTCTCTGGTATCCCAATGCTAAAGGCCATTGAAGTTACTGCTTCTATTATAGATAATGAAATTTATAAAGAAATTTTAAATGAAGCGGCCACTAAGGTCAAAGGGGGTCAAGCTCTTTCTGTGGCTTTAAGTGACAAAAAAGAGATTCCAAGTATTTTGACCCAGATGGTAAAAGTGGGAGAAGAAACGGGAGAGTTGGGAAAAATATTGAAAACTATGTCAAAGTTTTATCAAAGAGAAGTTATCAACGCGGTGGATACTTTGGTGGGTTTAATAGAGCCAGTGATGATTGTGGCTTTAGGTGTCGGTGTTGGTATATTATTAGCGTCAGTTTTAATGCCTATTTATAATATTGCTGGAGCAGTATCATGATCCAGTTAGAAATACCATGAAATATATAATATACTTAAAATTAAATACCAAATTTTTAGAAGCTAAATTTCTAACGGGATGAAGAAACAAATTTTTAATTCCTCTAGGGGATTTTCACTTGTTGAGTTACTCATAGTTATTACCATTATAGGACTTTTGTCTACTATTATTTTGTCTAGTATTTCAAATTCAAGAGCTAGAGCTTATGACTCAAAAATAAAACAACAACTTGCTAGTTTTCGCACGGCCGCCGAAATATATTTTGGCAATCAAGTTCCAAATAGTTATACTCCAGCTACTAATTCTTGCACTTCAGGTATATTTAATGATGTCTCTTCTGCAAATGGGACTCCTGGTTTGTATATAGCAGCTGGTAATTTGCCTGATTTTACTCAATTGTTTTGTGGAGCTACTGATTCGGCTTATGCTCTTAAAGCCACTCTGTATTCTGGCAATGAATACTGGTGTGTAGATAATAAGGGTTCTTCAAGAATGATTGCTGGCACTCCAACTAGTGGCACTTTCTGTCCATAAATTAAAAATACGTTATCCACACATTAATTTACTAAAAAATACCGTTTGTTTATAATAGATTAAAGCTTGAAATTAAAAATAAGGTCGATTTCATCAAGCTTCTCTCTCGAGAGAGTATTAATTAATTATTTAAAAATTATGTTTAAATTAAGAAATAAAGGTTTTACACTTATAGAACTTCTCGTTGTTATTGCAATTATTGGTATTTTGTCATCAGTTGTCTTGGCTTCTCTAAATACTGCTAGAGGTAGAGGCAATGATGCTAAAGTCAAAGCTCAATTGGCTGGATCTAGAGCAGCAGCTGAATTATATTATGATACCAACAACAGTTATGGAACAGCTGGGACCAGTTGTACTGCTGGTATGTTTGCTGATACTGCTTCAAGTATGGCTACTTACGCTACTCAAGCAAATTATCCAAATGGGGCTACTTTGATGTGTGTTTCTACTGGTTCTGCTTGGGCGATGACCGCTTTGCTTCCAGGATCTCCAGCTAACACCAGATGGTGTGTAGATAGTAGTGGTAATTCAATACAAACTACAAGTTTGAGCATAGGTTCTGGTGATGCTAATTGTAACTAATAATTTACATCACTTCGTTTAATCAAAAACACCCTTCTTGGGTGTTTTTGTTTTCCGTTATGTTGAAATTTGAATGCTTGAATATGGGATGTGTTATAATTTAATAAATGCAATATATTTTTGGATTAGTCGTATTTTTATTTGGAGCAGCTTTAGGAAGCTTTATTTTGGTGATTGTAAATAGATACAATACTGGACTTCCTTTTTTTAAAGGCAGGTCAATTTGTTTTTCTTGCAATGTTCAACTCAAAAATAAAGACCTTTTTCCTATATTTTCTTTTCTGTTTCTAAGAGGGAGGTGTAGATATTGTGAGAGTAAAATTTCTAGAGAGACTTTGATAGTTGAAGTATTGATGGGTTTTTTGTCTGTAATAGCTGCTCTAAAATCAGGTTTTTTTGGTTTTGATTTTTCCTTACTACTTATTACTAACTACTTACTACTAACTACTATTTTCGCCACTATCCTTCTTATTTCTATATACGATCTAAAACACTTTATTATCCCTGACTCTTTTCTTATTTTTTTATTTGGTTTCGCCTTTTTGCATAATTTATACTTTATAATTATTAATTCAGTTTCTCCTATTTCGTATTTTGTGTCTCTAATATCGGGCATAATTTTGGCTCTACCTTTTCTTTTAATTTTTATTGGTTCAAAAGGGAGATGGCTCGGTTTTGGCGATGTTAAATATATTTTAGTTTTGGGATTCTTCTTGGGTTTTGTAGAAGGTCTCTCTGCTGTTATTTTATCTTTTTGGATAGGGGCAGTTTTTTCTTTAATAGCTCTCTCTTTAAAATACCTTAAGCTTCATTTAAATTTGCCTTTACTTAATAATAATTTTACAATTAAGTCTGAAATACCTTTTGGGCCATTTTTATCAACAGGGATAATAATAAGTTTTTATTTTAATCTTGATATATTTCAAATTCATGAATTTTTTAACATTTTTTAAAAAAAAAGGTTTTACTCTCATTGAGCTGATGGTGGTGATGTCTATTGCTACTATTATGATGGCGGTTCTCATTTTTCAACAAAACAAATGGAGTGACCAACTATCTGTCAATACTCAAGCTTATGAAATGGTTTTGATGATACGCCAAGCTCAAATTTATAGTTTGGGAGTGAGAGAAGATACTGGTGGCACTGGAGATAAGTTTAATGTGGGCTACGGTATCTATATGAATCAAAGTAATGCAAATCAATATATATATTTTGCTGATAGAGACGGTGACCAGAAGTATGATTCTGGAGAAGCTATAGAAACTAAAACTTTTTCTAGGGGTGTAACCATAAAAGATGTTTGTGGTTCATCAAATTGTTTTTTTGTTGGAGGAGGTCCTTTATGGCAAGCAAGTATTTCATTTTTTAGACCAGAAACTAAAGCAAATATAAAACTTTTAAATAATGGTGGCAATCCGGTTGATACTCCTCCAGTTACTATTAAATTACAATCTTCAGGAGGCAGAGAAGTTAATATCATAGCGGAAGCTAACGGTCAAGTATCAGTCCAATGACAAATAAATTTAAAAACAAAAAAGGATTCACTCTTGTTGAGATGCTCATAGCCATTTCTCTTTTTATTGTCGTTACTTTTTTTTCCATAGGATCCTTATTAAGTATTTTTGATGCCAGCAAGAGAGCTAGAGATTCTAAAACAGTAGTAGACAATCTAAACTTTGCTATTGAAGATATGACTAGAGTGGTGCGTTTTGGAGGTAGTCACTATTGTGGTATTTCTTCTAGTCAAACTGCTACTCAAGATTGTTCTGGCGGAGGAAGTTCTCTCTCTGTGACTTTTGAAGGTAATAGAATAATTTATCGTTGGAACGGTTCAATAAACGACCCTATCCAGAGGTCAGATAACGGGGGAGCTTATAAAAACATTACTTCTCCGGAGACAAAAATAGAACATTTAAAATTTTATGTTATGGGGTCTTCAGATTCTGACACTCAACAATCCTATGTCTTTGTCGTAATAAAAGGTTATGTTGGCAATAAACCAACTGCTCAATCAAAATTTTCCATCCAAACTTTGATGTCTCAAAGAAATCTTGATACAAATATATGATTTATAAAAAAATTTTCAATTTTCAATTTTCAATTTTCAATTCTGTGAAAAAGCAAAAGGGGTTTACTGTGCTTGAATCAATAGTGGCTATTTTGATTTTGTCCCTTTCTATTTCAGGCGCTTTTTCGGCTGTTCAACAAGGTTTTTCTCAATCTATCATTGCCAAAGATGAGATAAAGGCCTCTTTTTTGGCTCAAGAAGCAGTGGAAGTAATTAAAAATATAAGAGATTCTAATCAACTTTATAAAATACAAAATCCTAGCACTTCTAGAACTTGGCTTTATAAAATTGCAGAATCTGGAGATCCTTGCGGGTTTGGCAATACTTGTAGAGTAGACATAACCACACCTACTTCGGGCACCTATCTTTATACTTGTTCTGGGGGTTGGGGTTCTTGCAATAATTTAAGTCAAAATCAAACCAATTATATTTATGCTTATAGTGGCGCGTCTTCTAATTTTAAAAGAGAAGTGCAGATTGAATCAATAAGTGCTGATGAAATATCTGTCACGGTGCGTGTTTATTGGACCAAAGGTCTAGTCACTAGAGATTTTAAAGTAAAAACGGTTTTATTTGATTGGATATAATATGAAAAAGAAATACGAAATACGAAATACAAAATACGAAAATAAAAAAGGGATAACTTTGTTTATAGCAGTCGTTATTATGGGTATTTTACTTTTGATTAGTTTTGCTGTAATCAATATTACCTTGAAAGCCACCCTTTTTGCTTCTTCTGGCAGAGATTCTCAATATGCTTTTTTTGCTGCAGATGCAGGTATAGAATGCGCTATTTATTGGGATTCGGCATTTGATATAAGTAAATTTGCTACCTCTACTTCCGGTTCCCCTATAAATTGCGCAGGTAAAACTATTTCCAATGGAGGAGCTATACCTGGAAATAGCAATCCGATTTTGATAGGTGGTGGCGGTAGCGCCAATCCCACCAGTACATTTTATTTCACTTTGGACCAAGGGGAAAATTCAGTAGCTTCTTGCGCTATCGTGACAGTTACTAAAAATACAGATGGCTCTACCTATATTAAATCTCGCGGTTATAATACCTGCGACACTTCCAATCCAAGAAGGATAGAAAGAGGTATTGAAATTGATTAATAAATATAAAGCGCCTTAATAGGATTTTACTCAAATTTGAGTTAAAATGGGGTATTATGGCTCCAGAAGAGGTAAAAAATAGGGTGAAGAAATTGAGGATGACGGTGGAGAGACACAATCATCTTTATTATGTTTTGGACCAACCGGAGATAGAAGACAGCGCTTATGATGCACTGTTTGAAGAATTATGGAAATTGGAAGAAAAATATCCAGAACTAAAAACAAAAACTAGCCCGACCCAAAGAGTGGGCGGAGAGCCACTTGAAAAATTTAAAAAAGTCCAACATAAAGTGTCCCAGTGGTCTTTTAATGATGCTTTTACGGAGGATGATATGCGTGATTTTGATAAGAGGGTTAAAAAATTTCTCAAGGTCCTACTTTTGAAAAATCCCCAAGGTCCTACTTTTGAAAACATAGAATACGCCTGTGAACTTAAAATAGATGGACTCAAAATTGTTCTTGAATATAAAAAGGGAGAGATAGCAGTGGCCGCCACCAGAGGAGACGGTGTCATTGGCGAAGATGTTACTAATAATATAAAAACAATTTCTTCAATACCACTTAAACTTTTAGAACCAGTTGATATTATTGTGGAAGGGGAAGTGTGGCTAGGTAAAGAAAATTTCAAAAAATTAAATAAAGAAAGAACAAAAAAGGGAGAGACACTTTTCGCTAATCCACGCAATGCTGCCGCTGGCACATTGCGCCAGCTTGATCCTAAAATTGTAGCTGAAAGAAATTTAGATAGTTTTATTTATGATGTTGCCCGTTTTCAAGGGGAGGCCTTTGGGGCAAAATTCCTAAGGCCTCCCCTTAGGAATCAATTTGAAGAATTACAATTTTTGCAAAAAATTGGTTTTAAAGTCAATAATAATTTTAAGCTCTGTAAAAATATTGATGAAGTAATTAGTTTTTGGAAAGAGTGGGGGAAGAAAAAAGACAAAGAGGATTATTTGATTGACGGAGTGGTGGTCAAAATAAATGAGACGAAATATCAAAAAGCTCTTGGTTTTACAGGCAAGGCTCCGCGTTTTGCTATTGCTTTTAAGTTTCCAGCAGAACAAACCACGACCGTGGTAGAAGACATTGTTTTGCAAGTTGGCAGGACGGGGGTTTTGACACCGGTGGCTCATTTGAGGCCGACTCTGGTAGCTGGCTCTACCGTCTCGCGAGCCACGCTCCACAACGAAGACGAAATCAAGCGCTTAGACGTCCGCATTGGAGACACAGTTATTTTGCAAAAAGCGGGTGATGTTATTCCCGACATTGTTTCCGTAGTTAAAGAAATGCGCACTGGCAAAGAAAAAGAATTTGTCTGGCCCAAAAAAGTTGCCGACTGCGGAGGAGATGGCTCGATTGAGCGTATTTCCGGTCAAGCCGCTTGGCGATGCAAAAATAAAAATTCTTTCATCCAAAAAAAACGCAAACTCCACCACTTCGTGTCAAAGGGCGCCTTTAACATTGACCATTTGGGTCCAAAAGTAGTTGACGCTTTGCTTGAGGCGGGTTTAATTTCTGATTATGCTGATATCTTTACATTGAAAAAAGGCGATTTGCTAAATTTGGAAAGATTTGCCGAAAAGTCTGCTGATAATTTGCTTCAATCCATTGAAGAATCAAAAAAAGTAACTTTGCCTCGCTTTATCGTTGGACTTTCAATACCAAATGTCGGAGAAGAAACTGCATACTTGCTTTCAAAAGAATTTGAAAATATTGAAAGATTGAAAGAAGCAAAGATTGAAAGATTGGAAAAAATTGAAGGCATTGGTCCTATTGTGGCGGAGTCAATTGTTAATTGGTTTGACGATAAAGAAAATCAAAAAATTTTGAATAAACTTTTAAAGCAGATAAAAGTTTTGAATTATGAATCAAGCCCTTCGATAAGCTCAGGGCAAAAATCTTCGATTTTTGGAAAAGTTTTTGTGCTAACAGGCACTTTGTCTTCAATGTCTCGCGATGAAGCCAAAGAAAAAATTCGCGCGCTTGGTGGAGATATTTCAAGTTCGGTTTCCAAAGAAACCGATTATGTAGTCGCAGGAGAAAATCCGGGTTCTAAATATGAAAAAGCCCAAGAATTGGGAGTAGAAATTATCTCTGAAACATTTTTTCAAAATCTTTTAAAAAGTTAAAAAAATGTTATTATGCAAGATATGATCTCCAAAGAAGAAATTAAAAAACTAGCCGATTTGGCTAGGATAGAGGTGACAGATGAAGAAGTAGAAAACCTAAAGAGTGAGATGGGGGATATTTTGGATTATGTGAAGTTGATTCAACAATTTCATTCCGATGAGAGTTTTCCGAAAGGAAAAGTCGAAGAGGGATCAGATATTGAAGTCGGGCAACTTCACAATATTATGCGAGAAGATGAAAATCCGACCGAAAGCGGAACTTATAATAAAGAATTGATAGCCGAATTTCCAAAAAAAGAAGGCGATTATCTTAAAGTGAAGAAAATATTATGACTAAATTTTTTAAAGTGATAGGAATTGTTTCGCTAATTCTTTTGTTGATTGCTTTGGGTATTTTTGTTTATTTTAAATTTTTCTTTAGTTTTGACGCTGATCAAACAATTTTTAAATTTATATGATTAATTCCAAAAACATGACAATAAAAGACGCCAGAAAGTTGTTAGATAGCAGGCAGATAACTGCTATTGAGCTAGTGCAATTTTATTTAAAAAATATTGAGGACAAAAACAAAGAGCTCAATGTGTATTTGGAAGTTTATGACGATTGTTTGACGCAAGCGAAAGAAGCTCAAAAAATTATTGATGAAGGCAAGGCTCAAAGTTTGACGGGTATTCCGTTGGGCTTAAAAGACAATATTTTAATAAAGGGGAGAAAAGTTAGTGGCGCTTCTAAAATACTTGAAAGTTACACTGCCACTTACACCGCTACCGCTACTCAAAAGTTGATTGACCAAGGAGCAGTTATTTTAGGTAGGACCAATATGGACGAATTTGCGATGGGAAGTTCAACAGAAAATTCGGCCTTTGGTGTAACCAAAAATCCTCACGATCCAGAAAGAGTGGCGGGAGGCTCATCCGGAGGCTCGGCCGCTTCGGTCGCTTCAGATATGGCTCTAGGAGCCCTCGGCTCTGATACAGGTGGCTCAATACGTGAGCCGGCTAGTTTTTGTGGAGTAGTGGGGCTAAAACCTACTTATGGAGCGGTCTCTCGATATGGACTAATGGCAATGGGTTCTTCTTTAGATGTGATTGGTCCTATTACTAAAACAGTCACCGATAGTGAAATTATTTTTAATACAATTAAAGGTAAAGATAAGATGGACTCTACTTCAATACCTCACCCGGACTTTGTCTCGACCTCTCCTAAATTAGGAGAGGCAAAAAAAATAAAAATTGGGGTTCCGTATCATTTACTTGAACAGGGTGGCATTTCAGAAGAAGTAAAAGAAAATTTTGAAGAAAGCGTAGCAAAATTAAAAAGTCTGGGATTTGAAATAAAAGATATAAAATTGCTAAACATAGACAAGTCTTTAGCTATCTACTACATCATTATGCCGGCTGAAGTCTCTTCCAATATGGCAAGATACGATGGTATAAAATATGGGCTTTCAAAAGAGGGTAAAGATTTGCTAGAAGTTTACAAAAAATCAAGAGGCGAAGGTTTTGGTCCAGAAGTCAGAAGGAGGATTATTTTGGGGACTTATATCCTTTCTTCTGGTTATTATGATGCTTATTATGGTCAGGCGATGGCCGCCCGCGAAGTGATAAAAAAGGAATTTACAGTCGCCTTTGACGCGGTAGATGCCATCCTCACTCCGACCACTCCAGCTCCGGCTTGGAAAATAGGGGAGAAGACAAGCCCCTTGGAAAACTATTTGGCCGATATCTTTACGGTTTCGGCAAACATTGTCGGAGTGCCCTCTATCTCATTGCCGTCTGGGTATGTTAAAATTGATAACAAGGATTTGCCACTTGGTATCCAACTGATGGCACCACATCTTGGAGAACATATCTTATTTGAGATTGGTAAGAAATTTCTCAAAGAGTAAATTTGAAGCACGAAGCATCAAATTCGAAACAAATCAGAAATCAAAATGTTTGAAATTTTAAAATTTTGAAAATTAGAATTTGTTTCGGATTTAGAATTTAGAATTTTTACAAAATTATGGCAGAAGATAAAAAAGAAAAACCAGCTGGTTGGAGTTTTGATTTTATAGAAGGAGCTCTAGTTTTGCTTCTTTTGTCTAGTTTTGTTGGTGGCTTGGCGACATTTTTGATTGATTATGTTTCTTCGGGAAATATTTCTTTTTTTGGCTACAATCTTTCTGGTGTTTTTCATTTTTTTAAATCCAATGTTTGGTTTTTTAAGATTTTAGGTTTTGGAGTGGCTGGTGTGGCGGCCATAAGCACTTTTGTCTACAACAAATTGGCCGACCATATTGTCATAGCAGAAAAAGCCAAACTCTATCCAACGGAGATGCCGATGACAGCTCATCCAGAAGCTTCAATCGAAAATAAACATTTAGAAAAATGGCAAAAAATTATTAAACTTTCAGAATCAACAAACACTTCAGATTGGCGACTCTCTATCATAGAAGCAGATATTATGCTTGACGAACTTTTAGAAAAACTAAAACTTCCGGGAGACACAATGGGAGAAAAATTAAAAGCAGTAGAACCATCTGATTTTTTGACACTAGACCAAGCTTGGGAAGCTCACAAAGCTCGCAATATGATTGCTCACGAGGGGAGCGACTTTTTGATCAGCCAACGCGAAGTCCGCCGCATCATTTCTCTCTATGAGGAGGTATTTAAGGAATTTTCTTTGATATAACCAACACTCCTTTATTTAATTTTTTCTTGTCCCGCCGGAGCTTTAGCGTAGGAGGACATACACTACACCTTTTCCAGTTTTCCCGACTTGCCTGATTTTTCCTTCTTTTTCCAGAGTTTCCAAATATCTTGTCGCCGTTGCGTCCGAGACATGCAAAAGTTTTTCCACTTCGTCGTTTGTGACTTGTGGTGAGCCCGTTGAACCATTTTTCTTTTCAGAAAACAAAGTTAGAATTTTATCTATTTTTTTTCTTTTACCCACTTGAACTTTTTCCAAAAACCTCCTCCAGAGATCTTTTTGTGAAGGTTTTGAAGAGGGAGGAATTGGCAACGGCTCAAATACCGGTATTTGAGCCGTTTGGGTCGGCTGTTCTAACGGCTCAGATGCAGGAGTTAAAGGCTCATTTCCTTGTCCCGCCGTAGCCTCTCTTTGATCCGCCGTAGCTTCTAGCGAAGGGGGTGGCGGAGGAGGAGCGGGATTTGCCTCGCCCGGCATAGCTTTAGCGTCGTCGGGATTTTTGACCATAACGGCACTTTCGGGGTTTGGGGAGGATTCTGGCTTGTTCAGCGAAGCTTCAGCGGAGTTGGAGGGCTCTGCCTGACTAGGTGCTTGTTCCGTAGGTTCGTAGGGGCTCACTGGCGCAGAGTTAGCTTCAGAAACCTGCCCCGTATCATCTGAAGTTTGCGAAGATTGGTTCGGGGTTGGATTTTCTGCATTGCCTGTCGTAGTCTCTCTTTGATCCGCCGTAGCTTCTGGCGAAGGGGATGACGAAGTTGGAGGAGCTGCAGGAGCAGGGTTAGATTCAGAGTCAGGAACTGGCTCTGATGTTGGCGGTTCAGAGATTGGCCCCTCTTTTTGTTGTTGAGTTTCGTCTGACATAAAGAAATTATACACTTTTTTCAAACTTAAAAAAAGAAAAAATGCTATAATAAAAAACGAACCTTGTAATCATAGCCCTTTCGACTCACTGCGAAAGCAGTTTCCTTTTCAGGAATTATTCCTGCTATCGGAAATTCATGATAGATTCTTCACACTTCAACATGACGATAATGTTCAAGTGTTCAGAATTATAAACGGCAGTATTACAGAACTTATATTTTAAGCTGGATGTTTCTCAGCTTAAGGTCGAATTATAAGGTTAATTTTCGAAAGGGCTACGTGGCCTTTTTGAGGAAATAAAATGAAGAAATTGCTCAAGGGACTTGAAGCTTTCGCAAGCTTCGCGGAAAGT
>MHWA01000018.1 GCA_001825335.1 Candidatus Zambryskibacteria bacterium RIFCSPLOWO2_01_FULL_35_19 | reverse complement strand
AATCTTATTGTCATAATATCCAGTTATAGAAACTCCCAAAAGTTGTTCTTTTTCGCAATTTATTTTCCATTCTTTTGAGAGATATTCAAAATTGGTTAGTGTTGCTTGATAAGTCCCTACAATGGTAGCTAAATGCATTTTTCTTGTTAAACTTTCCATTGTATCTTTTGGACGCACCACAATTGAAGTTAAATTACAGAATTGCTTGGATTGAAGATAAATTTCTCCACAAGGATTCATTCCGATTTGTTTGGCATTTTTGACAGCTTCCCAGCGACGTTTTGGCAATTGAGCTTCCAAACCTCCTCGATTGAAAATACCTCGTTCTCCAGAATGAGAAGTAACCAAGGCCGTCCATTCCTCTAAAAATTCTTCAGCTGATGGTTTTACTTCATAAACAGCCGAGTTGTTGGCCATTGAACGTTGACCTTCTGTTTGCCAAAAAGCACCCTTTTTGGCATCGCGCATATTATAATCATCAGGAGCAGAAAGTGATATAAGAGCTGAACGCCTCACTCCTCCGGCTACAACAATAAGACCTATCTGACAGATAACATCATGAAGATCTAAAGTGGTAAGTCTGCGCCCCTGTTTAGCTAACATTTTTCTTTTTGTAAATTTCATCAATTCTTCAAGAGGTCCGGGTCCAGAGGCTCTTCCGCCCATTGTTTCAAGTTTTGCTCCAGCTGGACGAACTAAGGAATAATCAATCTCAACATCAAGACCTTTTTCCCAAGCTTCGCAAGCAGAAACAAAAGCTTTACACCAACTGACTTTGTCATCCTCAACTACAATTTTAGGAGCCATTTTACCAGTTTGTTTTTGGATTTGGGGAAATTTTTCTACATTTTCTGGTTCTACAGAATAACCGCATCCGGCACCACACATAGAAACATACATAATTTCAGAAAGATCTCGCCAAGTGGTTGGAGCAATGTAAGCGCAATTGTAAGAACAAACATTTGTTTTACGACAGGCCTTGCCGGCTGACCAAAGCAAACGCATTGATGGACATATTTCTTGATTTAAAATAGCTTCTCTCACTTCTTCGTATTCTAGGTTTGTTAGTTTGGATCCCATATTTTCTTTCATATAATCCATAAAACGGTCAATGGCTTCAACCCATGTTTCTCTACGGCCTAATTCATCTCGCCAACGAGAATAAAATTGATAAAAAATAAATTCTTGATATGAAGTTGCAAAGTATTTACTACTTTCAGCTATTTTTTCTTTTATTTCTATTGGTACCATTGCATTTTGTTCTCTGATTTTTGTGCGTTCAGCTCTGTATAAGATATAGGCCTTGGCAGTATTTACGTATTCAGACAAAATCAATTCTTTTTCAACTGTATCTTGCATTCCTTCTACCGTAGGTAAGAAATTTTTGTATTTTTTACTAATTCTAACCAAGTCAGCCAACACTTTATGGGCCACCATTCTAGCTTCGGCTTCCGACCCCTCGTTGCTGGCTTTCATAGCTTTACTGATCACGGTGACTATCTTTTCAAAATCAAAAGAAACTATAGATTTATCTCTTTTTTGGATCTTTTTAATGAAATTTTCCATAGCATTTTTCTTAGTTTTTTTGATTTTTTTAGGCATATTTTTATAAAAAGTTAAAAATTTTGTAATTTTTTATTAATTTTTGGATGAAATATCAAAACTTACGCCTTTTTATCTTATCACTTTCACTATCAAAAAATCTGTGGATAAACCCTTAAAAAAGCAACCGAAGACAGAAAAAAAAATATGTAAAGGTCTCTAAAATTCACATCAATAAAATATTGTTATATAATAGTCTTATGCAAAAAAATTTTACATCTCATTTAGAGACAAAAAAATATAAAACAAAATATCGTGCGCATTTTATCACCATCACAGAAGATATTGAAAAAGCCATCAAAGCTTCTCAAGTTTTACAAGGAACTTTAACTATTCAAACTCACCATACCACTTGCGGTGTTTGGATAAATGAAAATGAAAAAAATTTGATAGGTCCATCTGAAGAGCTTGGCTATACTGCCGATTTGAAAAAAATACTAGACAATTTTGCCGATCCAACGGATGATTATGGCCATAATGATATTTGTGATTCGTCAAATAAAGACGGAAAACGCAACACTCATTTATGTGAGCCAGATGAAAATGGTATTATTCAAGAATGCATTAACGGCTTTTCTCACGCTCAAGCGTTGTTAATACAACCATCACTTTCTATGATTATTGAAGATGGCAAACTCCTTCGAGGTAGATGGCAAGAAGTAATGCTGGTGGAATTAGATCATGATAGAGAAAGGACCGTCTCTTTTTTAATTCAGGGAGTTAAAAATTAAAATTCAAACAAATCTCCTACTTTAATATTGGCTTTTTCAAAAAAATCAGATTTTGTTTCTAATACATAAAGACTTAAGATAGGTTTCTCCTCTTCAAAAGCATAAAAAACTTTGGGGTAAGTTTTTGGGGATACATTTTTTTCTATATGTATTATTTTTTTGTTTTTATCAAGCCAAGCAATATCTATATTAAAATTCATATCTTTCATCCAAATACCATGATAACCTTCTGTATCAAAAACAAAAAGAAGTCCTTCATTTTCTTCCAAATTTTTTCTACCTGAAAGTCCTTTTATTCTTTCTTTATCGGTATCAGCTATTTCAATATCTATAGGCACTCCTCTTATCTTATACGTACCCGCAAGATTTTGCATATCTGCTATTTTTGTCTCTTTATTTTCAAATAAATAACCAAAACCAAACATTCCAGCCATTATTAAAATAATCCAAATCCATTTCATCCCTTTATTATAACAAATCTGAATCTTATCAAAACAAAAAGTATCAAAGGGCGCCTTTGATACTTTGAAGTGTGGTGTAATTTGGATAACAAAAATACCCGAGAAGAATCTCGAGTATTTTTGTTATAGATTAATTTTTAAGATTATCTAAAAAGTTATTCCGATAAATTCGGAACAAAGAGCGGAGCTCTTTATCTTCGGAAATCGTCTCTACGAGGCCTGTCTTCTTGAGGACGAGCTTCGTTTACAGTCAGAGCTCTACCATCGATATCTTTTCCATTCCATGCTTCGATAGCAGCAAGAGCTTCTGCATCATTGGTCATAGTTACAAAACCAAAACCTTTTGATACACCTCTCTCTCTGTCCATAATGACAACAGCTTCAGTAACTTCACCGTTTTGAGAGAACATCTCTTTCAATTCGGCGTCATTTGTTTTGTAGGGCAAATTGCCTACGAAAAGCTTTTTCATTGCGTACTTTTATTTTACTTTATGATTAAAACGACCAAGCGAGTTCCGCTTGATTATTTCGCTAAACAAAAGTTCGCAAAACAAACAAATAGAACTTAACACTTACATTTACTATTGTATCATTTTTTGGGCATTTAAGTCAAGTTTTATGGTAACTATATCGTTTATGATTTTATCTCCAAGATCACCAAAAAAAGTTTGAGAATTGTATCTTATATCCCAATCAGTGCGATTTATGGAGAAAGAAGCCCTAGCATAAAGGTTATTTTCGTCTCCAGTTATGGTAGCGAAAAAAGAAATTGGTCTAGTAATACCTTTAACAGTAAGATCTCCGTTTATAATTGATGGTTTAACTTCAGAGCTGTTTTCATTTGATGAAATAATGCCCTTTAAAACAAAATCTGCGGTTGGGAATTTGGCTACATCAAAAAAATCTTCACTTTTTAAATGTTCAACAAGTTTATCTTTATGAGGAATACTTTTTATAGAATTCATATCAATAAGAAAGTTTCCTTCTTTTACCATATTTTCAGAGACAATAAGATTTCCAGACGTTATATTGACAGTGCCTTCTTCTGTTATACCTTTCAAATATGACCCACTCCAAGAAAGAGTACTGGATGAAATGTTTAATTCGTATAATCCATCTGAAAAAGTAACACTAGAAATATTTTCTTCTAGATTTTCTATAGGAGCTTCAACATCTTTATTAGCAAAAATAAAACCCAATATGACAATCAATACCACTGTACCCGCTATTATGTAAGAATTTTTCATATATTTATTTAATATTAATTAATAAGTAAACTTGCCTTATTGCATTATCTTGTGATATTATAAATTAGCTTAGGGTAAACATCAAGTTTAGTTTAAGTTTTTATTAAAAGTTCCAAAAGCCTAACCTTCCATTTACCGTAAATTGCATTATGGAAAAGCTTGCGGTTTTTTCGTTAATATGCCTAAAAAAATTGTTGAAAAAGAGATTATAAAAGAAACTCAAATGTCCAAATTTTTGGATGAGACTATCTTGCCCCCAATGAAAGAGAGTATTGTAGAAGGGGTAGTTATAGCTATTGCTAAGAATTCTATTTTTGTTGATATTGCGCCTTGGGGTACTGGTATTATTTTTGGTAAAGAATATATCAATGCTCGTGATTTAATAAAGAAAATAAAGATAGGAGATAATATTACTGGTAAAATAGTTGGCACTGACAATAAGGAAGGTTATATAGAAATATCTCTTAAAGAAGCCAAACAAGCTCTTATTTGGAGTGATGCAGAAGAAGCTATCAGAGATAAAAAAGTTTTTGAACTTCCTATTAAAGAAGCCAATAAGGGAGGTTTGATGCTTATGTGGCAAGGTATCACTGGATTTTTGCCTGCCTCTCAACTAAAAACGGAACACTATCCGAGGATTGTTGATGGTGATAAAGATAGAATATTGGATGAATTGCGCAAATTAGTAGGTCAAAATATTTCAGTAGCTATAATTGGTGTCAATGCTCAAGAGGGTAAGTTGATTTTTTCTGAAAAAGATCCAAACAATAGTGAAAAAGAAAAAATTATAGACAAATATACACCTGGAGATGAACTTGAAGGCGAGGTTACTGGTATAGTTGATTTTGGTATCTTTATCAAAATTGAAGAAGGATTGGAAGGGTTGGTTCACATATCTGAAATTGATTGGGGTTTAGTAGAAGACCCTCGCAAGTTTGCTAAAATAGGAGATAAAATAAAAGTGAAAGTAATAGAGGTCAAAGATGGTAAGATTTCTCTTTCTATCAAAGCTTTACTTGCCAATCCATGGACTGAAGCGGCTAAAAAATACAAAAAAGATGATTTAGTTAGTGGTGTTATTATAAAATTCAACAAACATGGGGCTTTGGCTTCTATTGAAGAGGGGGTGGCTGGTTTGGTTCACGTTTCTGAATTTGGTAGTGAGGAAAAATTGCGCGAAAAACTAGAGCTTGGTAAAACTTATAATTTCAAAATTAGTATTTTTGAACCTAAAGAACAAAAAATGGCCTTAATCTTCAATACCGATAAAACCGAAAAAGAAGATAAATAATAATTTTAAAATTTATAAAGTTATGAATTAAATAAATTCATTGCTTTATTTCTACCTTCAATAATGATGGTTTGGATGGCTTGACTATATTTTTTGGAAGTTTTTTTGAAAATATCAAGCTCTTTTGGTTTAAATTTGCCAAGAATAAAATCAATTACTTTGTCCTCTCCCATTGGTTTTTTAATTTTGCCACTTAAAGTAGTGGGAGAAACACCAATCCTTACTCTTACAAATTCTTTAGTCTTGACGGCTTTAATTATTGAGTCTAATCCCCTATGCCCACCAGTGCCTTTGTTATAAGAGATTTTCATACTACCTAAAGCCAAATCAATATCATCATGCACTACTATTAGATTTTCCAATCCTTTTCTTCGGCTCGTTGAAGCTTTAGCGGAGGTGGCTTTAGGAACAGGTTTAACAAAATAAGAAATAGCAGTTCCGGACTTATTCATAAAAGTTTCTGGCAATATTAAAGTCACTCCCTCTTCTTTATTTCGTCCAATTTTTATCAGACCTTTTGAGACTTGGGAATTTGTTTTTTTATTAAATTCAAAATCATCAAAATCTAAATCTTTTAATAATTTTGAAACTACCATTCGACCACTGTTGTGGCGAGTATTTAGATATTCATCTCCTGGGTTACCTAAACCTACGATATAGAACATATAAATCAAGAATTAAAAGTAATATAAAAATTATATATTATTTTATTATTAATTCATAATTTATACCTCATAATTCAAAAATTTGTGTAAAACGACTTTATATAATAAAATGGCACAAATGGACGAAGAAAATAAAATTCAAAAAACTAGTTCATTTTGGGAACTCGTCAGATATGGAATTTTGGCTTTGATTATAGTCGTTCCTTTTCGTATATTTATTGCTCAACCTTATATAGTTTCGGGATCTTCTATGGACCCAACATTTAAAGACGCTGATTATCTTATCGTAGATCAATTAAGTAAAAGATTTAAAGAACCAGAGAGAGGTGATGTTTTAATCATAAAATATCCAAAAGACCCTTCAAAATTCTTCATAAAAAGGTTGATTGGCTTTCCGGGAGAGACTGTCACGATAAAAGATGGGGCGGTTAATATTTATAATGAAGAAAATAAAAGTGGTTTTGAATTAAATGAACCATATATTGTTTACAAAAAAATTGAAAATATTTCTGTTAAATTGGGAGAAGATGAATATTTTGTGATGGGAGACAATCGAGCCGGAAGTTCTGATTCTAGAATTTGGGGGACTTTACCTAAAAAATATATAGTGGGTAAACCGATATTAAGACTTCTTCCATTAGATAAGATAGACTATCAGCCAGGCCTGTTTGATGAAAAATGATAGGTAAATAAATTAAAGATAACCGAATAAAAAATGGAAAATAAATCAGTAAATGATAGAAGAGTTAAAGAAGTATCAGAGGTAGAAAAAATCGCCAGATTTTATGGTTTTTTACCTATCAACCCTCCAAACATAAAAAAAGAAGATATTGAATATACCAAAAAATTTGACCAATCTTCATATCCAGCAGAAAAAGCGGCTCTCTTGCGTATGTATTTTGAAGATAAATTGATGGCTAAACCTCAACCCAATATGTTTTATTGTGAAAGGCCTTTTCCTGGATCTGGTAAAAGTAAAAAATCTTCTAAACTTGAAGGGTCTCTTATTTCGCTTGGTTCTTCTAAAAATGTTTGTGAGTGTCTTTCAATTCAAACAGTCATCGCCATTTTAAGAAATTTGGGTTACAAAAATCTGGAAGTTGAAATAAATTCAATAGGAGATAAAGATTCGGCTAATGAATTTCAAAAAAATTTAAATATTTTTATTAGAAAAAATATGAATAATTTTTCTCCTAGTATCAGACAGGCCCTTAAAAAAGATTTATTTAAAGTATTGAAAGAACAATCTGCCGGATGGGAAAATTTTGAAATTGATCGTCCAAAATCAATAGACTTTTTATCTGAATCTAGTAGAAAACATTTTAAAGAAATACTTGAATTTTTAGAATTGATGGATATTCCTTATCAAATAAATCATACCCTTGTTGGTGATACAGATATAGGTTCAGAAACTATTTTTACTATAAAGGGCAGTTTAAGTTCTGCTGGTGATAAACAAGAGGAATTGGCCTATGGATTTCGTTTTAATAGATTGGCCAAAAAGATAGGTCATAGAAAAGGTCTTCTCTGTAATATCTTAAATATTTCTGCCAAATTAAAGAAAAAACTTAAAAAAGTAAAAGCCAAACAAATTAAACCTGATTTTTTTCTGGTTCAATTTGGTCCTGAAGCAAAAATGAAGAGCTTCATTGTTTTAGAAGAACTTCACAAAGCTGGTGCTAATATAGCTCATTCAATAGCCAAAGATAAATTAAGTGGACAGATGATTACTGCTGAAAAATCAGGGGTGCCTTACATTATTCTCTTGGGTCAAAAAGAAGCTTTAGAAAATTCTGTCATTATTCGTGATACAAATACTCGTTCTCAAGAGATTGTCTCTATCCCCAATCTTGCCACAAGAATTAAAGAGTTGATTAAATAAAAATATTATTTATTTTGAAGAAATAGAGATAGTTTTGCATAAAATATTAAGTTATGTTAAGATATTTTGTATATGGCAGTAAATGTAGAGATAGTAAAAAGCGAAAAAGATAACAATTTAAGTGTTATAAGAAAATTTACTAAAAGAGTTAGGGGCTCTGGTATTTTGACGCGTCTTCGAAGTAGAAGATATAGCACCAGAAATATTTCTGATTATGTCAAAAAGAAAATGACTCTCAAAAAATTGTCTCAAAAAGCCAAAATACAAGAGCTTATTAAGATGGGCAAGATGACTGACAAGTTGCAATAAATGAAGATTTTATACGCAACTCACAATGTTTTTTTGAGTTCTACTCTTAAGAACAATCTTGTGGTGCCTAAAAATTTCAAAAAGTTACCTTTTGATAAAATAAAAAATGGCATTCTTGGTAAAAAATATGAACTATCAATCGTCTTGGTGGGTAAAGATCGCATAAAAAATTTAAAT
This sequence comes from Candidatus Zambryskibacteria bacterium RIFCSPLOWO2_01_FULL_35_19, assembly GCA_001825335.1. Taxonomy (GTDB): domain Bacteria; phylum Patescibacteriota; class Minisyncoccia; order Phycocordibacterales; family WO2-35-19; genus WO2-35-19. Next base: position 23,276 of record MHWA01000018.1, on the reverse strand, counting down.
AAAATTTATAGACAGAAAGAAGTAGCAACAGACATCCTCTCTTTTCCACTTTCTAAAGAAAATGGAGAAATTTTTATCAATCCTCAAGTAGCTAAAATAAAAGCTAAAAAATTTGAGTTCACTTATGAAAATTATTTACTTTTTTTAGTTATCCACGGCTTATTTCATTTGAAGGGAATGAAGCATGGTAGTTTAATGGAAAAACAAGAGAAAAAATATCTTAAAAATTTTTCCTGAACAACGTCTGATTTATAGGACAAAGAGAAGACCACGAGAGGAGCGCGTGCTCTCTCGTGGTCTGACAAAATGCAGAAGCAAAAAACTTTTCTGTAGCAAACAAACATCGCTTCATTTTTTTTGGAAGAGATCCTATTTGTTGCCCTTTCTATTCCGAACGATGGTTCGCCCACGTCGCGTTGGTTTGGGAACTGTTGGTTTTATTTCTGGCCTACAATGCTCTTGAAGCCATATTAACCTAAACATAATTGAACTTGCGGTAGAGCCAATCTCTTTTCCTTGTTCCCCAACCATAACATCAATAACTTCAGAGATTGATATACCAGAACCTCTAGATAGAAGTTCTCCTGCCCTGGTTATAGCTCCAATAATCTCTCCTGTTCCCACCTCTTTGCCTGCTAGGGTATAGAGAAAAGAATATGAGGCTGAGTCTTTTTGGAGCTTCTCAGCTGATACTACTTTAGCAAAACCTGATCTCATCTCGGTTTCGCTTACCAAAATAGTTGTGGGTAAACTCATGTTGCCTCCTAATTTGAAAATAGCACTAAATAATATTGATGTCAAAAAAATTTAGTTATAATAGGGAAAAATTTAATTATCCACCAATTCAAATTTGACAAGCATAGTGGTTTGTGTATACTTTAAACATCACCACAAAAAGTCCTCTTGCAGGTTCTGTCCTGCAAGGGTCCTTTTTATTTTAGGCCGATTTTCTTTTTTAAATCATTCATAAACTCAATATTTTTTCGTGCAAACTTTTTTAACAAGGCTGAATATTTGAACATATTAGGAACTAAAACTAGCTCTAATTTATTTTGTTCTAAAAGGTATTGAACTAAGCAATAGAAATCCCCATCTCCAGTCACTATAACTGCTTTATGAAAATTTGGAAGTTGTATCATAGTATGGAGTACTAATTCAGCATCAACATTGCCTTTTACGGTTCCATCTTTATATCTAAGTACTGGCTTCCAAATACAAATAAACCCAGCTTCTTGCAGTTTAGCATATAACTTATTATTGCCTTCTATGTATCCTAAAAATAAAAATGCTTTTTTTACACCATAATGTTCCTTTAAATAAACCCTGAATCTGCTCCAATCAATATTCCATCTTTGCGACTTAATTGATAGATAAACATTTTGTCCGTCAATAAAAGCATAATTTTGTTTCTTTTTAAAATTCATATTGTTTATTCTATATTACCTATTAATTTTCCACAAAACAATTTTATACACAGAAGCAGGATAAAATAATTGAAAGGCTTAGAACATGGTGCTAAAATGGAAAGATATGAGCTCACACATTACAGCAGGTATAGACATAGGTACTTATGAAGTGCGTGTTGTTGTTGCAGAACAAGAAAATGAAAATGGGTTACCAAAAATTTTAGGTACTGGCAAAGCTGAATCAAAAGGTTTAAGGCATGGTTATATTATAAATATAACCGATGTTACCAAAAGTGTTAGTTTGGCAGTCAGACAAGCAGAAAAATCTTCAGCAGTCAAAATAAAAAAAGCTTTTATTTCTATTGGTGGAGTAGGTCTCTCTGGTATAAATTCTCAAGGTTCAACTATTATTTCAAGAGCTGATCAAGAAATAACAGAAACTGACATAGAGCAAACCATAGTAGCAGCCGAAGAAGCTATTCCAAAAGCTTTAATACAAAATCGGAAAATAATTTACTCCATACCAATAGCTTGGAAGATAGATGGTAAACCGGTTTTGGGCAGAGTGCTTGGTATGAAAAGCGTTAAACTTGAAGCCAAAACTCTTTTTGTGTCTTGTATTGAACCTCACTTAGATGATTTGGTTGAAGCGGTGGAAGAAGCTGGAATAGAAGTTATAGATGTTGTTGCTTCTCCCATTGCCGCTAGTTTTGTTACTCTTTCAAAAAGTCAAAAAATAGCCGGTTGTGTGTTGGCTAACATAGGTGCAGAAACTGTATCTATTGTAGTTTTTGAAAATAATATTCCAATATCTTTAGAGATATTTCCTATTGGAGGCGCTGATATTACCAACGATATAGCTTTAGGTCTTAAAATATCTTTAGAAGAAGCTGAAACTATTAAACTCGGCGGAGTGACTGCTACCAATTATCCAAAGAAAAAATTAGAAGAAATCATCTCTGCTCGTCTCGGAGATATTTTTGAATTAATAGAAGTTCATCTTAAAAAAATTGGTAAATCTGGAGTTTTGCCTGCTGGTATAATAATAACAGGAGGATCTTCCTCTCTTGGATTAATAGAAGACTTAGCAAGGAGTTATCTTCGTCTTCCATCAAGAATAGCATCTCTTGAAATAGGCAATAGTAAATTTCAAATAAAAGATTCTTCTTGGTCTGTTGCTTATGGGCTTTGTATTATAAGTAGTATTCCCGATGAAGAAGAGAGACTCGGTCTCAAAAAGCACAGTAAAAATATTTTTAAATCAATCTTACAAACCTTAAAACACTTCCTACCATAATTTTATGACACGTTTTGGTTTTTATACAACCTTTGTGTTTTTTGGTTGTTTTTGATAGTATGATGCTGTCTTTAATTATTTAATTAAATACTATAAACCTTTAATCTACATTTAATAATATGCCTCAAATAAAACCAGAAGTAGAAGTATTTGCTAGAATAAAAGTCATCGGTGTTGGTGGTTCTGGTAAAAATGCAGTCAACCATATGGTCAACTCAAAAGTAAAAGGGGTTGAATTTATCGCTATCAATACAGATGCTCAAGATTTACATCATTCTGAAGCAAAGAAAAAAATACATATAGGAAAAAATTTGACTAGAGGTTTGGGTACTGGTATGGACCCAGAACTCGGCAAAAAAGCAGCAGAAGAAACTAAAGAAGAAATTCAAGAAGCAATAAAAGGATCTGATATGGTTTTCATTGCTTGTGGACTTGGCGGAGGTTCTGGCACTGGTGCTTCTCCTATCATAGCTCGGACAGCTAAAGAACTTGGAGCTCTTACTGTTGGAGTAGTAACCAAACCCTTCTCTTTTGAAGGTAATCAAAGGATGAGAATAGCCGAAACTGGCCTTGAAGAATTGCGTCAATCTGTAGATGCTTTAATTGTGATACCAAACGACAGACTTTTAGCTGCTATTGATAAAGAGACTTCTGCTTTAAATGCCTTTGCTATGTGTGATGATATTTTGAAACAAGCAGTTGAAGGTATTTCTGATCTCATCACTATGCCCGGTCTCATCAACATTGACTTTGCAGATATAAGAGCGGTGATGGAAGGGGCTGGAGGGGCTCTTATGGGCATTGGGAGGGCTTCAGGAGAAAAACGAGCAGAAGAAGCCGCTAAATTGGCTATAAATTCTCCCCTATTAGAAGTTTCTATCAATGGTGCTAAAGGAGTGCTATTTTCTATCGCTGGAGGTGATGACCTTACAATGTTTGAAATCCACGATGCTGCCAAATTTATTACTGAATCAGTAGATCCAAATGCTAAAATTATCTTTGGAACGGTTCGTGATGAAAAACTTAAAAAAGGTGAACTCAAAATTACTGTTATTGCTTCTGGTTTTCCAGATAATTATATGAAGAAAAAAATATTTGAAGGAGGAGAAGGGGCTGAAGAAGAAAACAAAGGCAAAATCTTTAATTCAGTTTTTGGTAAAGATAAAGAAGATAAAAGAGATGAAAAAAATAATAAAGAAATAGAAAAAGAAAGAGACGCAGATAAAAAACAAAATATAATAGATGAAGATGACGATGAATGGGGTGCTGTGCCAGCTTTCTTGCGAAGGTCCAAACTAAAGTAGTATAATATTTTTCATGTACGATTTAATTATTATAGGCGGTGGACCTGCTGGAGCTGCAGCTGGAGTATATGCTGCCCGAAAACAAATAAAGACTGCTTTAATTGCCAATTATTTTGGTGGTCAAAGTATAGAGTCAAATGAAATTCAAAATTGGGTAGGTACCATAGCTATCTCTGGTATGGATTTGGCCAAAAATTTTAAAGAGCATGTAAAATTTTATGCTGGAGATTTTGTAGAAATAAAAGAAAGAGAAGAGGTAAGCAATATTGAACACATAAGAAATGATGGTTTTTTAGTCAAAACAAATAAAGGTGAATATAAAACAAAGACAATTTTAGTAGCCACTGGTAGCATGCGTAAAAAACTTGATATTCCGGGCGCTAAAGAATATGAAAATAAAGGTATTACTTATTGTGCTTCTTGTGACGGGCCATTTTTTAAAGACAAAGATGTGGTGGTTGTGGGAGGAGGAAACGCTGGATTTGAGACAGCTCTTCAACTTTTGGCATATTGTAAAAGTGTTACTTTACTCTCTAGGGCAGAATTTAAAGCTGATCCGGTAACAGTAGAAAAAGTATTGTCAAATCCAAAAATGAAAGCCATAACAAATGCTTCTTTGATTAAAATTAAAGGTGATCCATTCGACAAGCTCAAGACGGGTACATTTGTAAAATCTTTGGTTTACGAAAAAACAAAACCTTTCGTTAATAGTTTTGAAATAAAAGCAGATGGTATATTTGTAGAAATAGGACACACTCCAGCCACTTCTTTTGTGGAGGGTTTAGTAGAAATGGATGAATTTAAACGTATAAAAATTAATCATAAAAATCAAAAAAGCAGTTTAGAAGGAATATGGGCGGCTGGAGATTGCACCGACGTTCTCTACCACCAAAACAACATTGCCGCAGGCGATGCTGTCAAAGCTCTTGAGGATATTTATTTAGAACTACAAAGAATTGAATAAAAAGAAGGAGCTCCTGTAATATTCATTTATTACAGAAACTCCTTACGTAGAAAAGTGAAAACCCGACTTTTGGTTGTTGTGTGGGGTTATCACAAAATCCGCCGGCATCTCAGAGAAAGAATGACTCCTTTTCCACTCACAAACCTCGCAAGTGCGGATGAGACTATCGCTCTCTTTATCCCCTTCTTTTATTTCATGAAGAGTTAAGTTACGACAGCTCTTGCAAAGATAATAACTAGATCCTAAAATATTGCCCATCACAAGACCTCCTATAAACATAATACTCCTAATATAAAAACAAATTTTAAAATAAGTGGATAAGTAAAAATATTAGACGCTCCTCTTTCGCTAAAGCTTCGGCGGGACAAGTAAGCGTTTAGTATAGTAATTTGTGTTTTTCGTTGTGTAGTTTTTTTAAAAAAATAAGTTAAAAAAGAACACCCCCAGCGCGAGGGCTAGGGGTGGTTTTTCTCGTGGTGGGATGCTATTGGAGTAGTAGTCCCGGAGAAAGGTCAAAAGGAAGGAACAGCACATTCGGGTAAGATCTGATAGTCGTGACGGTTTTTCCATCGACTATTTCGGTTCCGACCACTGATAGGTCGTACCTTCTTTTCGTCGGCAACTTTTGTCGATTGCCTCCGAGAGAGAGTTCGTTACCCACTTGTGCAACAAGTGCACGCAGGTAAAATTTATCACTGGAAGAGGTCGTGATGATCACCTCTTTCCAGGTGAACTCTGTTTCTGTCTGGGCTGAACCCAAGACAATAACAGGAATTCCGTCTCTGACGAATGCTAAGATGGGTTCCTGAGGATTGGTCCCCACCCAGAAAGAAGAAGTTCCGAACAGGCTTTGTCCATACTGCAGACGGCCCGTCACCCCGACTTCGATCCGATATTCGCCGGTGGGCACCACATTGGGATCAACCACCATTTTGAAGGTGGTGTCCACTTTTGTTCCTTGTGGAGCGCCATTGATTAAGGAAACCTCCCCTGATTTTACAGGAAGTTTTTTCCCATTGCAGTCGATGTAAATCACCGACCACTGGAGTTTACTCCCTTCTATCGCTCTCGGCAGATAGGTGGCAAACGTTACCACCTCTCCATTTCTCGGCTGGGTCGAGGATGGAATAGGTATCGGGATGTTCTCTGGCTCGACGACATTTAAAACCAATGTCGTCGGCGATAATATCTCAGGAATCGATATACTGGCGACCACGGCACCCAAGCCGCTGCCGACCAGATAGCATTTGCCATTGTTTCGGCAAAATACCCTCGATTCTGGTGCCGTACTTTGTGACGGCATAGGGACGATTTTCGGTACACCCTTGCAGGGGACTTTTTCCATTTTAGCCGAGTAACATATCGGCTCGAAAACAACCTCCTCCATGGGCTCAGCTGTTTTTACTGCTTCAATGTAAACACACTCCGGCGTAACACAATCCTTCGGCGTGGTTGATGCTGGTGTTGGGTCCTCCGGCGTGGTTGGCTCTGGAGTCGGCTCTGGTTCAGGAACCGGAATTGGTTCCGGTTCGGGCTCTGGCTCCGGGTTTGGCTCCGGTTCCGGCGTTGGGTCAGGTTCCGTGCCATATATGCAGGCAGAACCAGCGATACCATTTTCATCGATATCCGTGACGTAGTCCCGGCCTTCGATAAAATTCCATTCCGTCTCTTGACCGAGACGGTAAGTGTTTTCTGCTGCCTCGTCAAGGCAGACAAGCTTTTTTGGGCATTTGCCCTCCTTCTCAGGAGCGGCGTTGGGGACCTCCATTGTCTCCCCGTTTCGGCATACAACCTTGTATCCCTCCTTCGTCGTCCGAGGGGTAAAAGGGGAAGTTTCTTCCCCGGCAGCCCACATTGGAGCTGCCATCACCACCATAACCAAAATCAATTTCAGCATTTTTTGCATCTTCTCTCCTTTTCCTTTTCTTGTCAAAAAACAACAAGCTCTTCAAAACAATAGCATATTGTATTTAGTGTGTCAATCTTTTATTGAGCCGGTTTGCCAAACATTTGAACCACAAAGACAGCTTCTCTACCTTTATAAATACCAGTAGAAGTGGCGATGCCTATTTCGGTATATTTTGGATTCATTATATTTAAAAAATGGCCACGAGAGTTCATCCAAGCAGTTTGAATATCTTCACTTTCCTCAAAATTAACAGCCAAATTTTCACCAGCAAACTCATATTTATAACCAGCCAAGGTAAACCAATACCAAGGAGTAAGTCCTTCTGGAGTATTGTGAGCAAAATAACTTTTGCTTGCCATATCGTCAGCTTTCATTTGAGCAGCTTTTTCCAAAATGGGACTAACTTTAAGTTCTGAAATGTTTTCTCTTGCTCTATCTTTATTTGTAAGATTAACAAGGACCGAAGCATAGATGGCTGAAAGAGAGTCAAAGACTGTCGTTCTGAAAGATGGAATTGTTCCGATGAGGACAACTAAAACTACTAAAAAAGCAGTAGCTATTTTTAATCTTGTAATTTCTCTAAGTTTTTTACTCATTACTTAGACTATAGCACAATTTAAATCAAAATAAATTGACGTGGAGACCTTTCCTTTTTCTAATTATCAGGATTAGAGATAAACTAAGCAGTAAACTTTGAGACAAACTTGAAATGTTGCGACCACTCTTCTTTTCTTCAGCACAAAAGCCCCCTAAAAATTCCACATATTGCTCTTCTTCAACAATAGGAGCTATTTCTGTAAATAATCCCAAAACTTCTGCCGGCAGGATTTTTTCCGGTTCTAGTTCTAGTTCTGGTATTTTTAGCACAATTTGTTTTTCAGCCAGAGTTACTTTGTCAGAAGCAACATTTGAATCAGCATTTTCTTCTATATGATTGACAATATCGCCACCTACCGCTTCAACCCAAGCATAATTTGTATAAGTCCCCGAGACGCTTTCATCTGTAAATTCTGTAGTGTAAGTAACGACAATCTCTTCGTCAGGTAAAATTTCGCCAAGCTCCCAAGACTGGGTGTTGACTACATCTCCGTTTGCGTCTTGAAGCTCGTCGTAAAGCACTCCTTTAAAAGCCGAGCCGCCGTGATTTTTTACTACAATCTTATAGTCAACCGAGCCCCCGAAAGGCACCATCTCTTCTCCATTTATACCGATGCTACTTGAGATAGTGTGGGTCTTTGTCACTTCCAGATCGGGATAGGAAAAACTGAAAGAAGTTTGAGGCAAGATGATTGCTCCCCAATTGTAAGCAATATTAAATGAAAGAGTATCAAAGTTGTCATTTATATTAGCATCAGTTTCAAAAGAAGAGACGGTGGTGTCTATAATGACAGGTGGTCGCTCATCTGGCACAAATCGCTCCGTCATACCAAAATAAGAAAACTGGACGCTCTCTCCCGGCATCAGAGAATCAATGTGGTGCAAATGAGAATCAGAATAACTTTGATTAAATTTAAAATAAGAAGATTTTAAATTAGCTAAAATATTTATATCACTGGCTTTGGCATCTCCATTATTTTTAACTGTTGTGGTAAAGGTGACTGAAGAGCCAGCCAAGACTTCTCCATCTACATCGGCTACTGTACCTATCCACAAATCTGGCTGACCAAAAGAAATATTGCCATTCCAATTGCCAAAAACATTGACTAAGGCTGCCATCCAGTTTGAGCTTATGATGTTGGTATTAACGACATTGACGACATTTGTTCCAGCGTAAGCATTGCCTGTTGCCACAAAAGCGTCCGTGCCGGTAGCGGTATTGCCCCCAGTATTGGCGCTGACATCTACATTATTTTCAACATTTGCAATGTTTTCATTTTCTATATTTAAATTACCGGCGTTCCTTCCACCATTTTCAAACGAACCATCGCCATCGCTGTAAAGCACCAAACCTTCTGGTGTATTTTCCCAGACAATACCATCTGGCAAGTTGAAGATATTGCCATTCCAGTCACCAAAAACCTTGACTAAAAGATAAAAAGAAGAGTCCCCATAAATATTGGTATTGACCGCATTGTAAGTGTTTGAAGAAGAAAGAGCATTACCAGTAGATATGATAGAAGAGCCACCACCAGCACTATTGTCTCCGCTGTTTGCCGAAGTATTTACACCATTTGAGACATTGGCCAAGTTTGAATTGGAGATATTGGTATCGCCCTGACAATCGCAATTTGGATTAAAAAGAGAAAGAAAATTAGCAAAGAAATCAACATTTGGAAAGACTAAATCTCCCGACCAGTCACCAAAGTTATTAAACACCAAAAGCATATAATTGGAATGAACTATATTTGTATTAACTATATTGACCACATTTGCTCCAGCGTAAGCATCTCCGGTCAATATGGTGCTGGTGGCTGTGCTAGAAGCATTGTTGCCACCCGTGTTGGCAGAAACTAAAATGTTATTGGTGACAGTAGCTGTGTTTTGGTTTGTAATGGTAGTGCTTGAAATACATCCGTTACAAGAAGTGGTAGTAGAAGAAGTAACATCACGCAAATCAAGAGAAGTGTCACCCAAAGAGCCACCACCAGCTATGATTTCACCATCGGAATCAATGATATTTGTATTGACTTGGTTTACCACATCAGCATTAGCCACCGCCTCTCCAGAATCTACAATAGCCGAACCTTCTTCCCCATCTGCCTCATTATTTCCCGTGTTTGCAGTAGTGGTAGAAATATTGTGGGCTTCAGCTTCACTTCCATTTTGAATAGTTAAATCAATACCACCTTCATTATTTTGATCTTCATTGTTTTCATTATTGTTTGTTTCGGTATCTGTATTACTTGTATTAACGTCATTGCCGATTTCTGTTTGAGAGATGGCATCTCCGGTCTCTACTACAGTCTCTGGTGCCGTATCAGCTGGAAGAGTTTCCTCCACAATCGTTTCTGTTGGAGGCACTTCGTCATCAGCATAACTTGAAATAGCTGGCACAAAAGTTAAATTCAAAATACTCACTATCAAAAATACCGAAAAAGCAATTTTGGTTATTTTGTATCTATTAAAATTTAAAGAATGAAAATACATAATCTATAATTTTACTTATCTCCCATTTAAAGGTGTCAAAGACGGTCTTTGACACTTCTACTTCTGAAGAAGTTGCGGTCTGATTGGTTTGGATGTCAAGGTTCAACCTTGACATATCGGTTTTACTTTCGTTTGTCTTGATCTCCACCTTTGTTTCCACTTGACCTCCTTCAAACTTTTTTTCCGTTTGGTATTCAAACTCTCTTTCTTCTTCCCAAACTTGGTGGAAATCCTCAACTACTTCGCCGTTTACTTCCGTATAAACTTTGACTTCACTTTTGGCCTCTCCTTCTATTACTTCTCCTGCTTCAGCGCTATTGCCTCCTGTATTTACCGAATTAGTCACATTGTTTATGACCTCATAAGAGTTGTAAGCAAAAGAAACAACGGGAACCGTTACAAAGAACAAAACTAAAATTGTTAATATCTTTCTCATACTTTTCCCCAGCAAGGTCAGCAACTCTTGCGAACCTTGCCGGAGACCCGCGTAAAAACACAGGTGCTCCAGTTAAGCAAAACTAAATTGGTTGCTGTGGGGCTCTCGTCCTAACACGAGTAAAATTGGTATTAACCACATTTATTGTTTTAGCTCGAGAGTATGCACTACCGGTAATTACTGTTCCACCAGAACCAACTCCGGCTGCTCCGCCGTTGCCACCCTTTCCAGTAGATGAACTTTCAACATCACTACCATCGTTATTGTTGATAGCTCCAGAGTTTCCTCCATTGCCTCCATCGGCTCCGCCGGCGTAGTTGTCACCAGTGTCAGCCCTTGAAGAAACACGATTGGAAACAAATGAGAAGTTTTTGTTCTTAACCTTCACATCTCCACAATCACAACCTTGTGGTGGAGGTGGAGGAGGACATTCATTTGTCTGAACAACACTTACACTATCAAGAAACATACCTAGAGAATCTGGAGTGCCAACTTCTCGGAATTCAAGAAGAGTGGCTGATCCTGTAGGATTAAGGCCTGATTTTGTCTCTACTTTCCACACTGTATTAGGATTGCCTACTCCAGAACCAGAGTGAGTGTCAAGCAAAACCCCTCCCCAGTAAACTTCTATTTGGTTGTCAGCGTGCCCTGGTCTTGGAGACCAAGCATAAGACACTTCATAAACTCCACCTTGGCAGGTTGATACCTCTTGAGAAATTTTTACTGATGCAGCCTCACCACTTGGTCCGCCAGGACCTTGCCAATCAGTATCAAGTTCTGCATGTTGAGCGCTTCCATCATGAGATAACCAACCAGATACTCCTCTGTGAAGTTCAAGTTTGGCAGGATTGCCATCACCAGAACCCAGCATCCATTCAACATTCCATCCTTCTACTGGCCCAACATATATTTCCCAATCAGCAGGATCATCTACTATTGGAGCTTCAAAATCTCCATTTGTTACAAGTTGGGCACTAGCTGTAGCAGTGAAAGCAAAGAATGCTATCGGAATTGCTAAATAAATTAATTTTTTCATAATTTATAATTTTATTATTTTTTTAATGTCGACCTTTAGAGAGTTTTTCCCTCTGGACAACCTTCTTTCCCCTTGAAAACTCTCCCGAAGGTTCGTCAGTCAAATGACGGACGAAAACCTTTCGGAAAAAGAACAATTTGAATTATCTGCGGATACGAGTCAAGTTGGTATTTACAATGTTAACAGCACCAGCTCGTGAACCAGCATCTCCTGTTTCAACATATCCACCCCAACCAGCTGCACCTCCTGTACCGCCGTTACCGGTATTAGAGTCCTCAACATCTTCGCCACTATTGTTGTTGATAGCTCCAGAGTTTCCTCCGTTACCTCCATCAGCGCCTTTAGCGACATTGTCTCCAGTATCAGCTTTGGAATCAACATCATTAGCCACAAAAGCTCGATTTCGGTTTCTAACCGTTATATCACCTTTACATCCACAGTCAGTTTTGACTTTGGTATCATTTGAATTAACAACATTCATTACTCCAGCTTCTGATCCAGCATTACCAGTAACAACGGTTCCTCCAGAATCAGCTCCGGCTGCTCCGCCGTTACCACCGTTTCCAGTAGATGAATTTTCAACATCACTACCATTGTTATTGTTGATAGCTCCAGAGTTTCCTCCGTTGCCTCCATCAGCTCCCCCAGCGTAGTTGTCGCCAGTGTCAGCTTTGGAATCAACATCATTGACTACAACAGCGCTATTGCTGTTCTTTACTGTTATGTCACTGCTTGACCAATGAAAAGCGGAAGCAGTAGTAGCAGAAAGAACGAAAGCGGCGATTGTTGCGATTGCTATAATTTTTTTCATATAACTTTTTAATTAACTTTTAATAATATTATTTATCCTGTACCGAATTTATTCTGGTACTAGGATTTCCCGCCTAAGTTATGCATAAGCGCGCTCTTGGGCGGAAATTTATCGACCAAACAAAAAAGCCACTCCAAGAAAAATGCTTAGCGAGCGGCTTTTTTGTTTGGCAAATCTTATTTTTTTGTGCAAAAAGTTGGGGAAACATAACTCTCCTTATCTTTATGTTATTTTTGTCTTCTTTTTCCCCAAAAGAAGATGACTTTGAATTGTCGGTATAAGTTATATTGTATGAAAGATATTTTTTAAAGTCAATCCACAGATGGGGATTGCTTAATTTGACTTTAATTTGATATAATTACACCATTAACATTCTAAAAATAATCTTTGATTAAGACCCAATCAAAAAACCCATAATGGGTGTCAGATCGGGGAAATCTCGTAGTCCCGCTAAGCGGAATTACGAGAGTGATCTAGCACCCATTCTGGGTTTTTGTGTTTAGCATTCTAATCATAATGTCTATTTTGTCAATCCCGTTAGAGGCAAGGACTTTGTCCTGCCGAAACATAAGTTTCGGGCCTCTAACGGGATCAACATCTCTTGATTGACACATCCGTATTTAGGATTATCATATAAATAAGTGAAGTTTAATGGCTAACTTAAATTTATGTCTAAAAAAATTTTATTTTTGATTTCGTTTTCATTTTTAGTAATTATTTTTGCCGGCACCAATGCGTTGGCGGCGGTTGAGAGGTTAGAAAGACCGGAGCGTCCGGAAAGAGAAGTGCGAGTAGTCTCCAACAAAGCAGAAGAAACAATCCAGGCAGTATCATTGGGATGTGTTGTGTTGAAAGAAGTAAAAACTTTAAGAGCTTTAAGGTGTCCAAAAGAAGTAGCCGAAAATTTGTCTCTAAACGAAGATGTGCGGGTATTTGCTTTAGATGATGAAAAAAATAGGGCGGTGAGAATATCTCGGTCCAAAACAACTAACGCCAGCGTTGGCCCTCTTCAGCAAATTGGAGCCGATATTGTCCAAGCTTCCGGTAACACTGGCAACAGTAGAAAAGTGGCCGTGTTGGATACTGGTTATAATTATTTTCATCCAGAGTTAATTTCCAGTTTTTTGGAAGGATGGGATTTTGTCAATAATGATAATGACCCCTTTGACGACAACGGCCACGGTAGCCATGTGGCGGGTATTATTACTGCCGACGGAGTGGACCCAAAAGCCAAAGGAGTGGCTCCTGACGCTGGGGTTATTGCAGGAAAAGTGCTTGACCAAGACGGAGCCGGCTATTTCAGCGATGTGGTGGCTGCTATATATTGGGTGATTGACGGACCGGATGGGATTTATGGCAATGCTGATGATTTTGGAGTTGATGTTATTAACTTAAGTCTTGGCACCTCTCCTCCATATACTTATAAAAATGGTTATTGCGATAATGTTTTACCAGACCTTACTACGGCAATTAAATATGCAAAAGATAAAGGTGTGGTAGTAGCAACTGCGGCTGGCAATAGTGGCAGTAGTGGAGTTTCTATCCCGGGTTGTATCAGTTATTCAACAACGGTGGGAGCGGTGAATAAATATGATAAAGTGGCGAGCTTTTCTGGACGAGGCAACGCAGTTGATATTTCTGCTCCGGGAGTTTCCATTTTTTCAAGTATATTAAATAATAGCTATGCAACTTGGAGTGGCACTAGTATGGCCACCCCTATGGTTAGTGGTGTAGTGGCTTTGATTAAATCAGCTCACAGTGCTTACACTTCATCCCAAGTAGAAAATGCTTTATTTAACACAGCTAAAGATTTAGGCAAGCGCGGTAAAGACACTAGTTATGGTTATGGCCGTGTCAATGCCACTCCAGCTGTCAAATAGTTTTTCCCGCACCCAAATTCACTGTGTCAGTGTGCGCGCTGAGGAATTCGAATCCCCGACCTACTCAACGTCAATGAGTCGCTCTAACCAGCTGAGCTAAGCGCGCATTTTTATAATTTATCACAAAATTCTGATTTTATCTATTTCAAATTACACCACACTTCAAAGTGTCAAAGACCGTCTTTGACACTTTTTCCTTCTCTTTTGGAAATGAGTTATAATAAAAGAAATGCGAAAGAAAAAACAAACTAAAAATGTAAAAAAATATTTTGTTATAGGAATGGGACTCATTTTAAGTGTCGTAATATTGAACTCTGTTTTTAAAGATGGTTATATCCCCCACCAAAATATAGTGGATACAAAAATTTCTCTATATTCAGACAAACATATCACTCCAAAAGCAATAGAAACTAACCCGACATTTAAAAATATTGCCTTTGATATCCCCCCAAAAGAAAAAAATTATTTTTTTATTCATCAGATAGCAGCCGTCTTTAAATCTTTCAAATCAGTAATATCACAAAAAGAAAAAACTGAAAAAAACCAAAGAGAATATGGGAGTTGGATATGGACTCCTATTATGCAGATGACTCCGGATTATGTAGAAAAGACTCTCTCTGATGCAAAAACAAATGGAGTAAATGTCATATATCTCTCTATCGATAGCTACCTAGACATTTTTACAATGGAAAAGGGAGCTGAAAGAGAAAGACAAAAAGACATATTTACAAACAAATTAAAAGATTTTATCACTCGCGCTAATGCTAAAGGCATAGCGGTAGATGCTGAAGCAGGTTGGCGCAATTGGGCAGAGGGAGACAATATCTATAAAGGTTTTGCTATCGTTAATTATGTAAAAAACTTTAATGTCACCAATCAAAATAAATTTCGTGGATTTCAATATGATGTTGAGCCATATCTTTTAGATGACTATGAAGAAAATAAAGAAACCATTTTAAGAAATTTTGTTGAGTTAGTAGACAAAACCGTATATTTTTTGAAAGATAGTGACCTTTATTTTTCTGTGGTTGTACCTGATTTTTATGACGAAAAAGATGACTTTACACCAAAGTTTTCTTACAACGGAAAAAAAGAGTCTGCATTTAAACATTTGTTAAATATTTTAGAGAAAAAAGAGAATAGTTCAATAATAATAATGTCGTATAGAAATTTTGCGGAAGGAGACGATGGCTCCATAGAAGTATCAAACAACGAAATGCAAACAGCCAAAAAGGGCAAATATGATACCAAAATTATCATTGCTCAAGAAACTGGCGATTTCCCTCCTCCTTATATCACTTTTCACAACACTTCTAAAAAATATTTTGACAACGAATTAAAAAAGATAAACAACACTTTTGATGACCACCCCTCCTTTGGCGGTATCGCCGTTCATTATGTTAATGCTTTTTTGGCTTTGAGGTAAATATAAAAAAATTTCTTTTACCACTCACTCTTAAATCATTTTTCGCCGACAACTAACTTCTAACTCCTCCCTCCAAGTTTTCCGTATAACTCGTGTAGAGTTTTCCATCGGCGCATTTTAGGATGTAAACAAAATAATTCATATGCGAAAGTCTCCAGGGTATTTTAGCACGTTTTGCCGAGCCCCGTAGAAGCCTTCGGGTCATTGTAATTTTACTGGACTTTAATAATAAAAAGGAGTAGTTTGTGGACAGAATAAAGGAGACATTATGTTTGAGTATCCAGAATTTACACAAGATTTGGCAGAAAGTATTTTGCATGACTATGTAGGAATTATTTGCCTCACCCCTATGTTACCGCAAGGAGGAGTTGCTAAATGCAAAGTCGATGATTTTGCATTTTATATAATCTATCTGCGAAGAATTATTCCGCAAGCAGTGGGAACAGATGATTTCTACGAGACGTTTGTCCATGAGCTGATCCACATCTTTCATATTGTGCAGGACCTGCCTGTAAATGAAGCCGTGGTGGAAACCGAAAGTGTTAGATTCTACAACCTAAACAAGGATTTTGTGAGAAAGTTGTATAAATCAGCAGTCAGTAAGATTCTGGTATGGGATCCACCCATCAGGTCAAAACTTACCTCGGAAGATCGTCTCAAGCTCATTAAACAAATGGCTGTCAATAACCAAAGGCGGAACTGAATGTTCCGCCTTTTCATGTACTCAGGTCTGTCCGATACTAAAAACTAAAGGCGGAGGGTAGTGGACGATGTTAGAACCTGTTTCCAATCATCTACTGCCCAATTTTACATACCAATAATCTCTTGATTTTTCGTCATATGTTTATAAAAACTCTTCTGATTCAGAAAATTTACTTGTCGGGATTTCACTACCATTAAAATAAACGAGGTCATCCATTTCCAAATTGTCTTCAATACCAAGCTTTTTTGCCAAGCTATTTATTGAATAGAAAAAAGTATAGTAATGCCTCAATAACTGCAAATCCTTGTCATTTTTTATATTTTTTTCCCAAGGTTTCTGGGAGCCGGGTAAAATAACATCAAGCATATGATAGTCTAAAAAGCCATCTTCTTTTTTGAAAATGGTTATATTATTTGGTCCAAAAATATCAATCATAAAACCAGTTTTTTTGCTAAATTTAATGATATTTTTTGTTATTTCTTTAACAATATTTTTAAATTCTTCGTTTTCAAGGAGCTTATTAAATTTAGCTAAAAAACGATTGTCAACAAGTTCTCTAACAAGTGAGAGTGCTGTTTGAATATCATCTGCACTGCGAAAATTATCTCTCGTAATCAAACTTGTATTAAAACTTTGTGTCTCAAATTTTTCTTTGTTTTTTAATTCTTCAGCAATTATCTGTGTCTCAACAATCATTTCAATTTGGTATGTTTCTTCATCATTTAATTTTTCAACTAAAGGTTTTTCATCCTCATTAACAATATTAAATAAAATTTCTTTAGTTAACGGTATTTTAGTTCTAAAAATTCCTTTTCTGGGAAAATGCTCTTTACCAAAAATTTCTGCTATGTTTTCCTCATATTCTTTCTGCTCAGCTAATACTTTTTTTGCAATCTATTCTATTTGATTTTATCAGTGTTTATTCCGCGTAGTAATTCTGAAATTTTTCTTTTCAAAATAAACATACTTACTTTAATTAATTTTCTTTCACTTCTAGAAGTTTCAAAAACAGCTTTATCAGCTCCAACACCAACAAATTTTAAATTAAATTCTTTAAGTGGTTCTGTTTCTATTGTTTCTTCAATTTTTTTCTTTAGCCCTTCCATATTATTTGTTAAAGATTTTAATGTATCTCACTCCCATCAAATTTACCCTTATAAATTAACATAATTTACGTGGCGGGCTAGTCGGGGTAAGTACCCCGAGGGTCAACCCTTGTAAGGGTATTTTAGCATCTTTTGACTAAGCGATTTGAGGTACTCGGGTCGAGGTATGAAAAGAGGGATGTTCGCTTGCGCGAGTATCCCTCGTAGGCTTTCAACCCTCACAGTTTTTCGATCGTTTCGCAGAACTCTTGCCACGAGCCGATTCGTTTCGCAACCGCACCCACGTCGATGTGGTTGTTGTAACCCCACGAAAACAGGAAGCGGTGTGGAACGATGTTAACGAGCGGTTCGAGCTTGTCGAGATCATCGTCGATGTAGACATCGAACCCTGTGCAAGCTACTGCCTTACTCACACCGTAGCCGACTCCGACGAAGTCGAGAGCGAGGCCACGCTTCACACTCCATTCTTTGGCGATCTCAAGCTCCACTTCTCCTCGTGAAGTCACGATGAGTAGAGTATGTCCCAAAGCAAGCAGTTGAGGAACGGATTCGAGTACTCCCGAGACTGGTTCCATGAGGAAGCCGACTTCCCGCGTCCCGTAGATGATCCTTTGCAGATCGCGGTATTGCTCTGCGGTCAGATAACCTTCTCCAATCACAATTTCCTTCTTGAACTTCTCGGATGGAATGTCCAACCCGTGAAGTTTCTTGGCAGCATCCGACTTGAGCTTCCCGCAGTCGGATATCACACCGTCAAAATCGAGTCCTATTTTCATCGCTATCCTTTCTTATAGAGGTTCAGATTTCTGAGGGTATTGAAACATAAATACCAACTATTTAAAAGTTATCGCTGAATAGGTACTCGGGTCACTCCGATACTTAGTTTTCTTGGCGGAGGGTAGTAGACGATGTTAGAACCTATTTCCAAACCACTACCGATTGGTTTTACATACCAAGTTTATCTCTGAACCACGCAAAAATCAATTAGTTTTTAAGTTTTTTCACTTTTTCACAAAATAGCATAACCATTTAGTTTTTATTTCATCGTCTTCTACACGAGAAGTCATTTTAATAACTTCCAAACCATTATCTTTCAGTATTTTCTTAAATTCTTCTTGATTATAGAAAGCAAAATACCTTGCAATGCCACCATATTTATTTTCCTCAATCAACTGCTCGTCTTTATCTGTTTTTTCTTTAATTGAAATAAAACCAATGGCGTGTGGTCTGATTATTCTTTTAGCTTCAGATATAACTTTTCTCACATCTTTTTTGGGAACGTGTAAAAAAGATGCCGCCGCCCAAAATCCATCAAAAGTGTTGTCTGGAAAATTTAATTTATAGAAATCCATAACCTGAAATTTACCAGTTGGCACTCGTTCTGATGCGACATTTAACATTCCTTCGGAAGCGTCAATTCCAGTGTAGTCAAACCCATTTTCCACAAAAACACTTGCATCTCTGCCAGCTCCACATCCTATGTCCAAAACTTTATTTCCTTTTATTAAACTTTTGTATATCTCAAATTCATCAGTCCAAAAGTGTACAAAATGTCCTTTACTATATTTTGGAGCAATTTTATTATAAGTATCTATGGTTTTTTCTTTGTCTGTTTTCATAGAGGTTCTAATGTCTCTTACTCTCATCAAAAATTATCCTTATAAATCAAGCTATTTTAACTGGCGGAGAGTAGTGGACGACGTTAGAACCTACTTTCAATCATCTCCTACCCAATTTTACATACCAAGTTTATCGTTCACTACAGCTAAAATCAATTAACAGTTTATCTCACTTCCATAAACACTTTTGGTTCAGTATCCATTATGTTTTCTTTTATCTCTGGAAACACTTCGCCCTTTTGTATCTTTTCAACCAATTCAGGAATTTTGCCATCAAAGGGATAAACTAAGGCATCATAGAGAAAACCTTTAATTTGCACTCTATTCAACTGGTGAGGCAATTCTTCTATCACATAATCCCCTAATCTGTGAATTTCTTCTGGTGAATATTTTCTTTCCCCATTTATTACAGCTTCGGTTGCGATATTTTCTATAAGGTTCTTGAAGTCATTATTTGATGTATAAAGCTTATAAAGGTAATTAACCTTATTTTTATATAAGTCATCAACCAAATCGTTCCATTTAGCAAAAATTATTTTTAACGCTTCTTCAGGTGAAAAATGTTTAGGCATTTCTGCCTTTAATTGCTCCAAAAAATCATTTCCCATTTGTTCTGCCATCAAGAGAGCTTTTTCATAGGAGGTTCTTTTTTTAATCTCTAAATTTATAGCGTGTATTGAGTCTCCGATATATACAATCACATCATCTTTGCTATTTTGTAATGACCATTTTATCAACTCAATAACATTCTCGGTGGTAAACCATTTATTACCAAGACTTATACCCACACTTAGGGTGTATTTTTTGTTTTCCAAATCTTCTTTATTTCCGCCTCTAATTTTATATAACTCCATATTTTTACTCAGAGGTTCTAATGTCTCTTACACCTATCCTAAAATACACTTATAAATAAAGCTAATTTAGCTGGCGGAGGGTAAGAGATTCGAACTCTTGGTGAGTTTCCCCACGGCCGCTTTCCAAGCGACTGCACTAGACCGCTATGCGAACCCTCCTTTGGCCCTCTAAGCTTTACGCGAAATGGGCCTCTAATTTGTTGAAATTTGAAAAACAATTAACACTAACTAATCTAACATTTATTTATCTTTTTGAGAAATTTTTATAATCTGATTAATTATTTTAAACTTAAACTGCTATTTTCAGTTTTTTATGCCTAGCAAAAACTTTGCGGATTTCTTCAGCCAAAACAATAAGAAGAGCGATCGGGATAATGTTTATCCAGTCCGAAATCTCTAGTGGCACAGTCCGCAATATTTTTTGCATTAAAGGAGTATAGATAGCGGCCATTTGAAGAAAAATAACTAAAACTGTCGCTCCAACCAAATACATATTAGAAAATGGATTCATAGTAAAAATAGACCTATCTTCTGAACGACAATTCCAAACATTAAGCCAATGAAATACCGCTAAAACAGTAAGAGAGATGGTCCAAGCTTTGGCCAAATCATTTTGATAATGAGTGCTAAACAAATATAAAGCACCAAGAGCTGTCACTAAAGACATTAAAAATACTCTCTTGGTCATCAATTTATCAATCAAATATTTTTTTGGTTTTTCAAATTTACCACTAAGAAGGTGTTTTTCTTTTGGATCCATAGCTAAAGAAACATCAAGAAAACCATCAGTCACAAAATTAAGCCAGATGATATGCGCCGGCAAAAGGGGAAGAGGAAAACCCAAAGAAAGAGACCCCACTATCACAAATATTTGTCCCCAACTTCCAGCAAAAAGATATAAAATAACTTTTTTGATTGTTTTATAAATACTTCTTCCTTCTTCAATGGCGGAAACAATACTTTCTAAGTTATCATCCAAAAGGACAATATCGGCAGCTTCTTTAGCCACTTCTGTCCCCATAATACCCATCGCTACTCCCAAATCAGCTGCCACTAAAGAAGGCGCGTCGTTTACTCCATCGCCAGTCATAGCCACCACTTCACCACGAGCTCTGTAAGCATCAATAATTCTCATTTTATGCTCTGGATTTACTCGAGCAAAAACAGAGACCACATCCAATTTTTTGGAAAGTTCTATATCTGAAAATTCTTCAACCTCTTTACCAATAATAACCTCATCATTATCGGACCATATACCAACTTCTTTGGCGATAGCTTGAGCTGTAATCCTATGATCGCCTGTTATCATCACCACCTTTACTCCAGCTGACATCGCTTTTTTTATAGCAAGCGATGCTTCTGTTCTGATAGCATCTTTCATTCCAAAAAATCCAACAAAAATAAGATTTTTTATTTTTCCTGAATCAAGAGTTTTGCTAGCATCTGGGTCAATAGAAAAAGCAACTATTCGCAAACCATCGCTAGACATTTTATAAAAAGTTTCTTCTAAATTTTCTCTATCCCCTTTAGTCATTTCTCTATGTTTACCATCTATCCAGATTTTATCTGATAAATCTAAGACCACTTCGGGAGCGCCAACCACTGTCATAAAATTTTTGTCTTCTACTTGATGAAGGACGGTATGATATTTTGTTTTATAATCAAAAGGAATCTCTCCGATAATAGGCGATTCTCTTTCTAGATCTTCTTTATGAAAACCAAGCTTTTGAGAAACCACCAACATAGCTGCTTCGGTCGGGTCTCCCGTAACTTGCCAATGTTTGTTTTCTTCTGAATACATTACCCGAGCATTAGCACAAAAAGCTCCTATTTTCCCAGCCAACAAAAGCTCTGGATGATTGGCTGCATCAACCACAATATCATCAAAATGAATTTCGCCTTTGGGTTCATAACCAACGCCTCCAATTTTAAACATCTTGCCTCCCACATAAAGTTGTTGGATCACCAGCTCATTTTTGGTTAAAGTGCCAGTCTTATCAATAGCAATAACTTGAGCTTGACCCAAAGCTTCGACCGCTTGAAGTTTTTTGACTAAAGCGTTGCGTTTACCCATATTCCAAACACCTACTGCTAAAATAAGAGTCACTACAATAGGTAGTCCTTCTGGCACTACAGAAACAGCCAAAGAAATAACAATTAAAAACATTTCTCTAACTGGCTTATCGGTCATAACCCCAATAAAAAAGACCAAAATTGATACTAAAGAAATAGCTACAATAATCAAACGTGAAAGATAGCGAATATTATTTTTAAGAGGTATCTCTGTATCAATAACAGAAATCTTTTTGGCAATCGACCCAATAATGGTTTCTTGTCCTGTGGCAATAACAATAGCCCGACCATTACCAGCTACGATGGTAGTCCCTTTATAAACAATATTTTTATATTGAAAAGTCCCCTCTCCACTATTTTGCTCCACTTCGCTTATTTTATGTTTTGGTTCAGACTCCCCCGTCAAAGCAGCTTCATCTATTTTTAAATTGTGTGAAAGAATAATCCTAGCATCAGCAGGCACTCTTTCTCCTTCTTGTAATATTAAAATATCTCCAGGCACAATCTCTGCATCTGGAATAATAATCTCTTTGTCATCTCGCAAAACTGTCGCCTTGGTCTCTACAAACTTTCTTAAAGCCAATAAAGTATTTTGAGCTTTACCTTCTTGGATTGTTCCCACTATAGCGTTAAAAACAAGAATACCAAAAATCATTAAACTATCTATCCTCTCTCCCATTAAAAATATGGCCACGCCAGCTACCAAAAGTATATAAATAAGAGAACTTTTAAATTGACTAAAAAAAATAACAAAAACACTGGGGACCTTTGATTCTGGCAATTTGTTTAATCCATATTTTTTTAATCGCGAAAGAGCTTCTTCATTAGAAATACCATACTCACTAGAGTTCAACTCTTTTATAATATCTTCACTTGATTTTGTATGCCAAAGTTTATCCATAATTTCTCAAAATTTTTATCCTTTCTTCTATTGGTGGATGAGTTTGGAAAAGATTTGAGAATGAAGATTTGGCGCTCCCAAAAGGATTGGATATAAAAAGGTGAGCAGTAGCAGTGCTAGTTTTTTTCATTGGTATATTAAATTCTGAAATTTTTTCAAGAGCGCTAGCCAATCCTTCTGGATAACGAGTAAGTAAAGCTCCAGAGCTATCTGCCAAAAATTCTCGACGACGAGAAATAGCCAATTTTATCAAAGTAGCAATAATAGGTGACAGCACAATAAAGATAATACCAACAATAGCAAACACTCCTCCTACATTGCTTCTATTATTGTCTCTATTACCACCAAAAATCATTCCCCTCAAAAACATATCGGATATAATAGAAATAAAACCGACCAATACCACTACAGAACTCATAAGCAAAATATCTCTATTTCCTATATGAGAAAGTTCGTGAGCAATC
>MHWA01000017.1 GCA_001825335.1 Candidatus Zambryskibacteria bacterium RIFCSPLOWO2_01_FULL_35_19 | reverse complement strand
TAAATTTTATAATTTCGTAAGGCACTTTGTTTGGGTCAGGCCAACCATTAAAGGTTGCTGGGTAATGCGACGGATAAACCATCGGAGCAACATAATCAAAATTTAGAAGTGCATATTCTAAAACTTGACCGATATTTAAATCATCCGTGTTAGTCGTAGTCATTCCAAACAAGTCAGCCGAAGTTACAATTCCCGTGCCAGCAAGTTTTTGGTCAACGTATTCAAAAAACTTTTTAAGCATTTCTTTTTTTGCAATCGCACCAGTGTGAGTAAAAGATATATCTTTCATATTGCCGTCCGAAGGAAAACGAATGTAATCAAAATTTATTTCATCAAACCCTATTGCATAAGATGATGTTGCAATAGCGACAATATAATCCCAAAAAGGTTTTGCTCCGACATCAATAAATGAAATACCTTTTCTGTCTTTCCATACACCTCCATCACTTGCTCGCTTAACAGCCAAATCTGGGTGCATTTTTACAAAAGCAGGGTCTTGAAAAACAGTAACCCGACCAATTACATAAATATTTTTTTCATGTAGACTTTCTACAAAATCTTGCATATCAGATACTTTGCATCCACCTCCATAAACCTCATCAATAGTGGGGTTGTCTGTCTCAAAAGAGACCGTGCCAGTATAATCTTTAATATCAATAATGATCGCATTAAGTTCGGTCTCTCCCACTAGCTTTACTAATTTTTCTCTAAAGGAAGGAGTGCCCGCAACACATTGTGTCATATAAATACTCTTCAAAGGTTCGGGAGTAGTTAAATGTTTTATTGTTTTCTTTTTAGTTATATTTTCAATTGCAATCACGCTTGATTTATCAAAAGAAATTTCAGAAGAAAAAGTAAAAGAATACATAAAAAAAAGTAGTATCGCTACACCAATTAAAATAACAACAATCTTACTTATCTTATTTGTCATATTTTTTAATTTTTATTCATTGTTTGAAACAATCATATCTGGAGGATTATTGTTAACTGATTTTTTATTTGGTTTTGATTTGGTGTCTATTTCCAATTTCTTAAAAATAATTGACCCGAGAGAAACTAATACAAGAAAGATACCTGAAATAAAGACGAGAGCATTTCTCCAAGTGCCCGGAATACCAAGGAAAGGTATGATAGTAATCCAAACACCAAAGGAAATATAAAAATTATTTTTCATCCCGTTAGAAATAGGAAATATTATTTCCGTAGTTAATATTAAATGATATGAGTCTCGTTAATAATTTCTAACGGGATTCATATAAATATATTAGCATAAGAATCTTATATTATGAAAAGTGAAATGGTAAAGCCCCGTTTCGCGCAAGCGCGAAACGGGGCTTGTGGGCGTTTACAGCCCAAAG
Source organism: Candidatus Zambryskibacteria bacterium RIFCSPLOWO2_01_FULL_35_19 (assembly GCA_001825335.1). Classification (GTDB taxonomy): domain Bacteria; phylum Patescibacteriota; class Minisyncoccia; order Phycocordibacterales; family WO2-35-19; genus WO2-35-19. The sequence goes on along the minus strand of MHWA01000017.1, from coordinate 10,249 downwards.
AGCGCTTAGTTGATGGCCTGAGCGAAGGCGGCAGCGGTGGCAGCAGCAACTTTATTCACCGCACGGTGCCGCCGGGCATCCGCCTCGTGGTCCGGCTTGGACCCATTGCCGTTGCCAGCAGGTAAACGATCTCGCATGGCCGCCAGAGCTTCCACCCCGTGGGCGCCGTTGCCCAAGGTTTCGGTCACTGGGATGGCGGATGTTTCCTCAAAACCCCAGATAATCCGCCCCTTCTCTAGGAGCCAATCGGGAGCGTTCTTGCTCTCGATGGCTCGGAGAAAAGCGTCCATCCGAGACTCCTCGTGTTCACCGAGTCCCTGCCGTTGATCCACTGCTTCGATGGCATCGAGAGCGATTGAACACTTGGCACAGAGCCACCCCGGCATCTGACCGTCAAAATCGGCCACCTCGCCAGTCAGAGACGGAAGGATTCCATCCTGACCGAAAAGGTAGTCGTCAAGGAGTTCCACTGGCGCGGCCGCGAACAACTCGGTGGGTTTAGCATCGTTGTTGACGATATGCTGACCGCGCTCATAAGCAGCCTTCATGGCTGTGAACAAAAGTTGCCACTGGTCGGAGGTTAACTTGACCCCCGACTTGAACAACCGCGCCGTCGTCCCTTGGACGACCTTCCACGGGACGTTTTTTCCGCCCCGAGCGATACCACCCAACTGACCAAGCCAGGTCTTGAGGGCATTTGCCGGGTTGAATTCCGGCTTGAGCGTCCTCGCCGGCACTGTGGCCGGAACAGGTTTGGCTGGCGCCGGCTGGGCATATTTGATCGCCGGAATTTCCTTCCCGACCGGTTCAGAAACGACTTCAGCCAAAGAAGGTTTCTCAACCTCCGCCGTGGACTTCGCGGCTAGCTTTTTCATCGCTCGGGAGACATTTCTGCCAACCCAAACTCGGAACTCGGGATTATTCCCGATGAGAAAAATTGCTGCCGCCCCTATTGCTTCCGGAGAAGCAGAGGGGGAATCCAGAACCTCAAGGCTCTTGCGAGCGCCTTCAATCAAACTTTTCAAACTCATGATATAGGGCCTCCCAGCCCATTTTTTTTGTTTCCAAAGACCGACAAAAGCATCTGCCAAAATAACAGACGCAAAATTTATATCTATATATAGTATAGCAAATATTATATAAAAAGTCAAGACCCGACAGCGAATTGAACGCAAATCGGGTCCTAATGGCTCTGCTCGGCCATATTTTGGCTAGACGCTTTGAGAAAGTATCTAGCCACCATTCTAGCGAATCCCTTCCTTCTTTGCCGAGACTCTGTATGATATGGAGTCAAGACAAAATGGTTTTCTGGTCTTAGCTTCGAAGAGGCAAACTCTGGAGGGCAAAAGACGTGCTCCCAATGCTCAATTTTAGACCCACCTCTTTCCCAAAAATCAACCATCCCTTTCTTATACTGAAAAAGTTTTGTCTGGAAATCGGATTCATCTCCATACACTTCCCATCTGTCTCTGAGAATCTTACAAATTTCAGAATCCAAATTGAACAGATCCACAGTTACGAGGTCATCAAACAGACGATAATATCCATCTGCAAAATGATGGATGTCTAACTCGCTTCCGCGTGAGGATTTAAGCCTCAAACCATCTGGGTTCACACCTCTACGTTTTAGTTCTTCGTATACACCAAAGTAAAGAAGTGCTCCCAGACGAGTGCCAGGATAAGGCGAATCATCTTCCTGTTCTATCTGATCCCTCATGCTCTGACTGAAGGATTGATATTTTACATAATCACGGTCGCCAACAAAATAGCGACCAAAAACCAACGCCTCAAAACTGTCGCCATTTTTGAAGAACATTTTTTTCTCCTATTCACACTATACCAAATATGTGTTTTTAAGTCAATATTTCTCTCTCTTGTTGTAAGAGAGAGGTTAGAGATGAGTTATCTATTTTTCCAATTATTAAAAGCGACCAGTAGAGTGGAGCCAATAAAAATTGAAGAATAAGTTCCAGCGGTGATACCAATAAGGAGGGCTAATGAAAAGTTTTTAATAGAATCAGGACCTAAAATATAAAGCATAAAGATGGCAAATAAAGTGGTGAGCGATGTATTGATAGAACGGACAAAAGTTTGGTTTATGCTCTCTCCCACTATCGTTTCAAAATCTTTTTTATCTCTATCTTCTTCATTTTTATGCAAATTTTCTCTAATCCTATCAAAAACAACAATAGTATCGTGAACAGAAAACCCAAGTATCACAAGAAGGGCTGTCACAAAAAGAGTATCTACTTCAAAACCATAAAAATGCCCAAGAAAAGCAAAAACTCCGGTTGGTATTAAAACATCGTGAGTTAGAGCCAAGATAGTAACCAAACCATAAACCCAAGATGAGATCGGTTTAGAAACTTTTCTGAAAGCAAACGCCACAAACAAAACTATAGCCAAAAGAACCAACATTATTGATATCCAAGCTTTTTGGATGGCCTCTTTACCTAAAACCGGTCCAATGCTACTAAAAGTTTTTTCTACTGGAAAATATTTTCCTTCCAAGGACAGTCCTTGGAAAATAGAATCTTTTTCGGTTGGCGATATTTCTTTTAATCTCAAAATAAATCCTTCACTAGATGACCTGACCGAAACATCTTTAAAATTAAGATTATTCAAAACCTGTTTTACTTCTTCAGTGCTTGGCCTATCTTCAGAAAAAGAAACATTGAGCAAACTACCTCCAGAAAAATCTATCCCCGGACGCAATCCCCAAAATAAAATTGAGAAAACCGAACCAAGCACCAAAACAGCCGATATGGAATAAAATATTTTTTTGTATTTAACAATAAACATAAATTGATATTATAATTTTATGAATCTTCACTCTTAGTGACGGCAAATAAAATAGTTCTTGAAGCGGTAACTGCAGAAAACATTGATACCAAAACTCCAATCAAAAATACCAGAGCAAAACCTTTTATAACCGGAGTAGAAGCAAAATAATACAATATAACAGCAGTAATAATACTAGAAAGATTTGAATCTCTGATGGAACTCCACGCTCTGTGAAAACCTTCGTTTAAAGCATCATATTTACTTTTACCTTTTTTGAGCTCCTCTTTGGTTCTTTCAAAAATTAAAATATTAGCATCAACCGCCATTCCAATAGAAAGGATAAAACCAGCGATACCAGCGGCAGTTAAAGTCACGGGTATGAGCTTAAACAAAATAAGATTTATAATAGTGTATATAACCAAGGCAAGCATAGCTACAAAACCTTGAAAACGATACCAAGCCATCAAAAACAATGCCACAATAATAAAAGCATAAAGACCCGCTTTTAGACTAGAATTCACCGCCAAGTCTCCTAAAGTGGCGCCAATAGTTTCGGTACTTAAAAGAGAAATAGGCATAGGCAAAGCACCATAATTTAAATCACGCACCACTTGTTTAGCTTCATCGGCAGTAAAATCCCCCGTTATAACCGCTTCACCACCTGAAATCTCTTCTCTTATGTAAGGAGCTTCTATGAGCTGACCATCTAAAAAGATACCCAAAACTTTATTTGTATTTTCTCTTGTTATCTTGGCGAAAAGATCCGCTCCTTCATTATTAAACTTCAAACCAATAATTGGTTTATTATTAAAATTTTGGTCAAATTGAATACTCGCTTTCTGAAGCATTCTTCCAGTTAAACCAGTCTCCAAAAAAGCTTCAGGTGTATTTAAAATATTTTCATCTGTTGTCCCCCCATTTATTTTATCTTGGATTTCTTTAGATAAAAGTTTAAATTCTAGAATAGGAGTTTCTCCTATTTTCTTTACCGCTTCATTTATATCCGTCACTCCCGGCAATTCAACAATAAGTCTTTGCTCTTTATTATCTCCAAAGACACCACCTTCTTCTACTTGAATAATTGGTTCAGAGACTCCAAAGAGATTAATACGTCTCTCAATAGTATCTCTAAGGGCTTCCATCGCCGAAGAAACTTCACTGCTGTCAATTTTTGATATATCTGCTCTATAAACTAAATGAGTGCCACCAGAGAGGTCAAGTCCTAATTTGAATTTATTGTTTGAATCTTCTGCCTTTTCGCTATTCCAAACAAAAAAACCGGCTATTGTTGCCGCCACTATAATAATAACTGCCCAAAACCTGTATTTTGCCATATAAGTAGATATTATACGAAATTCCCCATAAACACAACATCAAACTCCGCTTCGTGATAATAGCGCTTTTAAAGTTTTGAGGGCGATTTTTAAATCAAGCATAAAGGAGCGGTTTTTTATGTAATAGAGGTCATAAGAGAGTTTGCGACGAGTTTTTTCGGCATCTGCATTTATTTTAGGAGGGTCGGTATGATAAAGTTGTGCCCATCCAGAAAGCCCCGGTTTTAATAAATGTCTAACGTTGTAGTAAGAAATCTCTGATTCATAATGTTTGACTAAAGTCGGTATCTCGGGTCTTGGACCAATCATAGATAAATCCCCCTTAAGAACACTCCAAAGTTGAGGCAATTCATCAATACGAGTCTTTCGTAAAAAATTACCAACTCTTGTAACAGTGGCTTCTTTTGCCATTCCGTCTTCCTCTCTATGTTCAGTCATACTTCTAAACTTTAGAGTCCTGATTATTTTATTGTTTTTACCTACCCTTTTTTGTTCAAAATAAATACTACCACCATCATCAATCTTTATAGCCAAAAAAACAAAAGGATAAAAAATTAAAGAAATAATCCCTCCAACAAAAGACAGCGCTACGTCCATCATCCGTTTCAAAATATCGTAAGTCACTCTAGATTCAGTAGAAATATTTTCTAAAAACCAATTATAACGCACCAAAGATAAAGGCACTCTATCAAAAATATCTTCATAAACTTTATACATATCTATGAACTTCACTCGAGAAAAGATGAGATTATAAAGATGAGGCAAGATTGGTTCTACTTTTTCATTTTTTAAATCTATTGCGATTATTTGTACTTCTTCGGAATAAACTCTAGCAAGTATTTCATCTCGAAAATCCACACCCTCTATCCGATTTAAATCAACTGAAGAAATAAACTCCAATCCATACCTAGGATTATTATTTACTTCTTCTAGTAAATCTTTCATCTCTTCTCCACTTCCAATTATGATGCCTTTTTGTTTTACTAGCGGGTGTAAAAACCTATCACCATATATTCTCCAAAAAAGAATAAACCCAAAAGATATAACAAGGTAAATAAATAGATTAGTTTTAGGAGCAATACCAAAATAAGGAATGAAATAAAAGAAAAGAACCGCAATAAAACTGTTAGCCAATTGAGCATTAAAAACGGTGCTAGGAAGTCTGCTTTTCAATATCAAAGTATGTTTTTCATAAAGTCCGGCAATAAAAAATATTAAAATCCAAACACTGATGATGATAGAAAATGGTTCAAAATGTAAACTCAAAGAAGATTTTGAAGGTATATCCCAATAACGCAAAGTTAAAGACAGCCAGAGAGAAAAATACAGCAATACAATATCGCCTAAAAATAATGCTACCGTTTCCTTTTTACCAGATATGGTCATATTAAGATGATATCATACAATAACTAGTAATTTTAATCAATTTGTGTAAGAATTTTATATTGTATGTATAAAAAAAAGAAAATTCTATACACTATCACCAAAGGAAATTTCGGAGGTGCTCAAAGATATGTTTATGATTTAGCTACCTCTTTATCTAAAGATGAATATGATGTAGTGGTCGCTTGCGGTGAGGGAGAAACACTAAAAGAGAAATTAGAAGAAAAAGGAATACGAGTCATCAAACTAGGTTCATCTCAAAGAGATATTAGTATTTCCAAAGATATAAAAACTTTTTTTGATATCTGGAAAATGATTAGACAAGAAAAACCAGATATATTGCATATAAATAGCTCAAAAATAGGAGGCCTCGGCTCTCTAGCCGGACGACTAACTCAAACTCCTCGCATCATATTTACATCTCACGGCTGGGCTTTCAATGAAGAGAGAAGTTTAACTTCCAAATTTTTTATACTACTATTGCACTGGATTACCATAATCCTCTCTCATCAAACCATTACTGTTTCAAACAAAACAAAAAAAGATATTTCTTGGATGCCATTTGTTAAAAATAAAATAAAAGTAATACACAATGGAATTAAAAATTTTGAAAAAACAGAAAAGAATGAAGCAAGACAAATACTGGCCAAAAATTATACAGAAAAAATCATCATCTACTCTATTTCTGAACTTCATAAAAATAAAGGGCTTGATATTGGTATTAGAGGCATAGCTCTCCTCCCCGAAGAAACAAAACAAAAAGTGCTTTATTGTATTGCAGGAATGGGCGAAGAAAAAGAAAATTTAGAAAAGTTAGTCAAAGAATTAAATCTTAAAAAACAAATAAAGTTTTTGGGTTTTTTGGATAATGCAAAAAACATCTTATCTGGAGCAGATATATTTTTATTCCCTTCCCGCACTGAAAACTTGCCTTTTGCCATCTTGGAAGCAGGGCTCGCTGGACTACCTACTATTGCCACCAGTGTTGGCGGGGTGCCTGAAATAATAAAAGATATGCAAAATGGTATTTTAGTTCCTCCCCAAAACCCAAAAGAAATTTCTGAAGCTATCGTATATCTGCTAGAAAATCCAGAAAAACAAAAAGAATTTGGCGAAGAAATTAAAAAGACCATAGTAAGCTTCTTTTCTCTAGAAAAAATGTTAAGTGAGATGATTAAGCTATACCAATAATTTCGTTTTTAGCATCCTCTTTTTTGATAGCTCTGGAGTAGGAGCGCTGACCAAGCAAGATACCGACACCGATAAATTCTGCCAATAAATGACTGCCCCCATAACTCATAAAAGGCATAGTTATTCCTGTTACCGGTAAAAGCCCTACATTCATACCAACATGAATTACAAAATGTGAAAGAAAAATTGAAGCTAATCCTAAACCATATAAAGTCTCAAAATTAGTGGCTCCTCTTTTTGAGATATCTATTATTCTCCAAAAAACTATTCCATATAAACTAAAAAGAATAACTGCACCCACAAATCCCCATTCTTCAGTAAATGCCGCAAAAATAAAATCAGTTTCGTATTCTGGTAAAAATTTTAATTTTGACTGACTTCCTAAACCAACTCCTTTGCCAAAAATTTCCCCAGAACCAACAGTAATAGTAGACTGATAAGCATTATAGCCGGCCCCAGAAAGATCAGTTAAAGGATTAATAAAAGAAATAATTCTTGCTTTTTGATAATCTTGAAAAACAAAAAACCAAAGTCCTAAAAAAACAATGAGGCCGGACAAAATAACTGCCAATAAATGTTTCTTTGATATACCCGAAAACAAAACCATAGCGAGCCATATAAAAAAAATTATGATGGCTGAACCAAAATCGGGTTGAAGAAAAACTAAAATAAAAAGGACGAAAGCATAAAATCCAGAAACCAAAATATGTCTAATATTAGCTATCTCTATATGTCTTCTAGAAAAATATTTTGCTAAAAGAATAACCAAAACTATTTTTACAAAATCAACCGGCTGAAAAACAAAAGCTCCAAAGTCAAACCAACTTTGAGCCCCCTTAAAAACAGAACCCAAAACAAACAAAGCGAGCAATATAATACAAGAGCCGATAAACAAAATTATAATAGAACCACTTCTGCGCAAAAAACGCCAATCCACAAAACTGGCTGAAAATAAGGCTAAAATAGAAATTACTAACCATATTATCTGCCTAACAAAAAATCCTCCCCCTTCAACAAAAGAATTCATAGTCAAAATACCAGCTACTGATATAAAAAATAAAGCCCCAAAAAGCAACCAGTCAAAGGAATAATTTATTTTTTGAATAATAAACCTAATCATCTTATATAGAAGTTCCAAATATCTTGTAGCTTATCTCTATCCTAGCGGGAATTTCCTGACAAATATCAGATGAAATATTATCATAAATTGTTTTTAGATTTTGGGCAGATGGAGCGAAAAAATAATTATCTTTTTCAGAAACCAAAGTTTTCAAAAATGGCTCGTTTATTTCATTTCCCAAACCAATAGTATAAATAATAACTCCACCAGCTTTAGCATCTGTAGCTTCTTTCATTGCCACACTTTCTGCATATTTTATGTCCTCTTCTTCGGTTCTACCTGTAGGATTTTTTGGATTATTGGCGATACCATCAGTTAAAAGAATAATTATATTTGAAGAATTTTCTTCCGCTCTAGCAGAAACTAATTCTTGCCAACCTGAATGCAATGCTTCAAAAATATTTGTATATTGAATACTTCCTTCTTCAATACTAATACCCTCCACCGCCTCTGTGGCAAAATTAAGATCTGAAGTCAAATTTAAATCTATTGGATCTTTGGCTTTGGTAGCAAAAGAAACTACTCCTATCTTATCTTTAGGACTTAATTGCATCACAAAAGAGTTGGCGGCTGCCTTAGCAGTAGTGAGGGGCTCTGGCGGATTTGATCCTAAAGAGGCCATTGAACCAGATCTATCCAAAAGAAGCATCACATTTGAAGGTGATTCACACGTTTTAGAACCGAGTTCAAAAGGTTTTGGCCAAGTAAAGAAAATGTCTGTCTCTTCATTTTTTTTCAAACTTTCTACAAAAGTCCTAGAAGCGGCAATAGCATTATCGTTACCATCAAAGATGGCTATTACCAATTCTATGTTTTTAATTTCTTCAGTGCTATTATTTTTAACATTAGCTTCTACTCGAGGAATACTGTCCAATCTTAAAAGTGGGCTGTGGGTTATATCTATATCTTCTCCTTTTTTATTATTTTTTTGCCAAACTATATTTTCTCCAATTTCAAAAACAGCTCTTCTGGGTCTGATATTGTCTTTAATTTCAATTGAACCTTCAAAGACACCTACTGTTTTGTTTTTTGGTAAAATAGTGGCACTTTTTCTTTCTTCTAAAATATTATTTTTTTCGTCATATATGGTCAGTTTATACGGCATATAAATAGCATCAATATTTATATTAGAATTTTCTATATAAATAAGAGCGCTCCAAAGTCCTGGAGAAACTTCAAACAATCTAGGGTCCCATCTGATAATTGGTTTTATAACATCACCACTACAGATAAGAGTACATGAGCCTCCGCAATCAATTCCACTTTCATCTCCATTTTTTAAATTATCAAAACAAGTTGGAACGTGATACCAATATTTCCAAAAAATAGCAAAAGCAATAGCCGATAGCATTATTACTATCCCTCCCAAATAAATACTTTTTCTGCGAGATGCCCATGGGCTCATTTCTTCCATATACTAAGTATAAATTAAAACCATCTATGTTTCCATAGATGGTTTTAATAATTAAAAACTTGGTTCTGGCGACTAGCTACTCTTCTTACAGAAGCTGTCCACTCATTGACCTTCGACAACCTCAGGCTCAATTAGTCTTGCGGAGGTTGGTTTGTAATCTCTGGGGGAATTAAAATTATTAAATTTTAAGATAACTTTCCAAACATAATTAAGAACAGATCAACCCTCTTTTTTAATATTTCCTTGCGTTCTTTATATTCTTCTGAACTCGGATCTAATTCCATTAACTTCTCCGCTTCTTGTTCTATAGAATTTCGGGTTAATTCTTCTTCATTTTCAACATATCCAGTATGTTTTGATGTTCCTTGTTCCATAGTTTTTGTTTTATTCCCTGCTGATTGACCGCAGGAAGTAATTACTGCTAATAGAGCCATATTAGCATAACAAAAACACCTTTCAATAAGAGGTGTTTATAATAAAAAGTTGAGAACTCTGTGCTGGCGGCTACCTACTTTCCCCTGAAAGAGTATCATCGGCACTACCGGGCTTAACTTCCGTGTTCGGAATGAGAACGGGTGTGACCCCAGCGTTAAGCCACCAACACACAATCATCAACTTTTTTATTTTAAAATTTCTCTCAACACAAAAAACTCAATTCAATGAGTAGTCGCATGAGGCAGGACAAATTTTTGAAATTAAATATGTGGATTTTCGAATTTCCTAATAAGATCGGGAAATTAGTACGCCTCGGCTCAATACATTGCTGTACTTATACCTAGCGCCTATCAACGTGATAATCTCTCACGATCCTTAAAGATTCCTAATCTTGGGGTTGGCTTCCCTCTTATATGCTTTCAGAGGTTATCCATTCCCGACTTAGCTACCCTGCGATGCTTTTGGCAAAACAGCAGGTAGACCAGAGGTCAGTTCAACTCGGTCCTCTCGTACTAGAGTCAAATCCCCTCAAGAATCAACGCCTGCAGTAGATAGGAGACCAACCTGTCTCACGCATGATATCGTTTA
>MHWA01000016.1 GCA_001825335.1 Candidatus Zambryskibacteria bacterium RIFCSPLOWO2_01_FULL_35_19 | reverse complement strand
TTAAGCTTAATATTTAAAAATTATGAAGATAAATTAATATCAAAAGTAAGACTTATAGACACTTGGCATTCTCTTAAAAATAAAATTGATATAAAGAGAGTGCTTTTTAGTAGCACTTTACTTCAATTTTTTTATGCCGTAATGGTCATTTATTTGCCAATTCTTTTATTTGAAAAAATCGGTTTTGAATGGAATAGTATCGGAGCATTACTCACTATTATGCTTTTACCATTTTTAATTCTAGAACTGCCTCTCGGATATATATCCGATAAAAAAATTGGCGAAAAAGAAATAATGATATTTGGTTTCATTATCGTCTCTATCACCACTTTTAGTATCTTCTTTATTCATAGTCCAAATTTTTTGATTTGGGCTTTAATCCTTTTTGCCACCAGAGTCGGAGCAAGTAGTATAGAAATAAGTAATGAAAGTTATTTTTTCAAACAGGTTAAAGACAGGGATGCCAATGTGATAAGTCTTTTTCGGATAACTCGGCCTCTGGCTTATGTTTTAGCTCCTTTGTTTGTTATTCCTATGCTCTCATTTGTTTCCTATTCAAGCCTTTTTGGTATATTGGGGCTCATCACCCTTTTTGGCTTGTTTTTTATCCCTAGGGTTGATACAAAATAGATATCGTGCTATTCTTAAATAAGAATGGATGCGCAAGAGATATTTAATACCCAAGTAAATAGTTGGGGTGAACGAGAATTATATCTTGTTAAAGAAGATGAGTTCAAGGTTCTTCTGTCAAATGGTGGGTCTCCGTTAGAGACAAATAAACCAAATGGAGATGGAACTTTTTTCAACTCTCTTGTTTTTCAGGAAAAAACTTTCTGTGTCTCAACAACAGGCGAGGTCTTCTGACCTCGCTTTTCTAATTTTTATATTTATCTTTTTCTCCAATTTTATACCCTCTAGAATATTCGTATGCGAAGTTTGCAATCTTTCTGGCTAAAATATCGTCCATACCAGATCTTTGTTTGCCAACTACCATAATAGCAATTTTATTATGTAGTTCTCTACGATGAGAATCCGAAGATAAAATTTTTTTTGTATCAGATGCTGTAACTTCGAGACCAGAAAGTTTATTTTCATCACGATCTATAAGACCAGCGTAAATATCACAAACCTCTTTTAATCTTTCTTCTGCAACACTACTTTCAAATGGTGGATTACCATGAAAATCATACTCTATCCAGAGATCCTCAAGAAAGGAATCATAACCCTTTTCTTGTTGATTATTGTTTATATTCAATCCTTCCATAATTTTACGGCTCTAATATACCTTCAGTTTGTCCACCAACAGATATAACAACCGAATCAATATCAGGCAAACTATTTAAAGTTGTCTCTATTTGAGACCTTATACCCATCACCCTACAAGAACCACCAACTTCTTTATTGAAACTAGTATCAAAATCTATGTAAGCTATTTTATTTACTATTTCAAACCTCTGAAGCAATATCTCTTCATTTAAATTAGTGAAATATCCAGACTCCTTTTCAGTATCAGAGACTCCTTTTAATAACGCTTCTAATGACCCCGGTCCAAGTGTTTCGGCATTGATGATTGTTCTAGAGAGAGGAAAAACTTTGAGACAATCATCGTTAGAGCCCATCTCACTATTACTAAAATATACATTTACTTGTTTTTCCCATTCAAAAGCAACAGCAGAATTTGAAGAAAAAGAATTATTGTATACCTTGATTAACACAAGGAAAACTGCCACACAAGCAATGATATAAAAAAGGGATTTGAAAGTCTTTTTCATATTAATCATTTGTTATTTTAGTTTTATTTTTTCTAGGTTTTGATTTTGTTTTTGTTTTTCCTGCAAAATGTGAAAGGAGTAAGGCAAATACAGTCTTGGCAAATCCAGTTGCTTCATTTGAAAGTTCACTGCCAAAAATACTAGCCCCTCTTTCTATACCTCTGGCTATTATTTCTGTTTCTTTCTTAGCTATTTTTGAAAGTCTTTTTATATCGTAAAGTATGGCCAAAACATACATTAAAATTAAAGCCAACAAACCAGCGACAGCGATAGTGGCGACAGAAGCTACGGTCAGATAAATATCAAAATAATTCATACTTTTATTTTATATCAATAGAGATAAAATAAAAGTCAAAAACTGTGAATTATCTCTATATTATTTTTCTAAGGCGTTTTTAATTATAAACCTAAAGGCGTCAATTGAAGTTGGGTTTTGAATCTTTTCACCATTAACAAAAAATGTCGGAGTACCTTGTAAACCAGATTTGAGAGCGTGTGCCCTTTGAGCTTTAACAAAATCTTTGACTTCTTTTGATTTCCAATCAATCTCAAATTGAGAAATATCCAAACTTAAAAGAGTGGCATAATCTTTAAACAAAGATTCAAGATTGGTTGATTTTTCCCATTCTTCTTGTTTTTCAAACAAGAGGTCATGCATCTCCCAAAATTTATCCTGTCTTCCGGCTGCTTCTGCTACTCGAGAGGCAAATTCAGCATTGATATGAATATTGGTGAGAGGAAAATGTCTAAAAACAAAAGCCACCTCATCTCCAAATTCTACTGCTAACTGTTTTGTTATTGGATAATAAGAACGACAAGCGGGACATTGAAAATCACTATATTCCATAACCACCACCTTGGCATCAGTTTTGCCTTTAATATTATCTAGAGGATGAAGAACCCCAAGTTCAAATGGAGGGTCAATATTTACACTTCCCCTTACTCCCCAAGTCATTAAAACTATTAATATAATAATCAGTCCGCCTATCCAAATAAAATTTTTCATATATTCCTCAATATATCACACAATCAAAAAACATAAAAGATTAAATATGCTATAATTGATATATTAAAAATTAAGAGCGGAAAAGCCCTACACTAATAAAATGTGGAGTGGTATGGTTTCGCAAATTATATGACATATGTAAATAATTTAGAAAAAGATACAGTAGAAAATGATAATTTTAGAAAGGTGTTAAACACTACTGAAAAAAGTCAGTTAGTGGTGATGTCTCTTTTACCCGGAGAAGATATTGGTGAAGAAGTCCACAATGTTGACCAATTTATAAGAGTAGAAGAAGGAAAAGGCAAAGCCGTCCTTAATAAAACTGAAGAAACAGAAATTGAAGATGATTGGGCTGTGGTTGTGCCTGCTGGCACCACTCACAATATAATCAACACTGGTGATAAAGCGATGAAGCTTTATACTGTTTACACTCCTCCAGAACACGCTCCCGACACCATTCACAAAACCAAAGCTGAAGCAGATGAAGCAGAAAATCATTAGTCTTGGATCGTTTTAAATTAAAACCCATCAAATCAAATACACACATTATTCACGACCGTAAGTAATGTGTGTATTTTACTAAACACCTGTTTTTTGTTATTTTGATTATGAATTATGCCGGATCGTCTAATGGTAGGACAACGGTTTCTGGAACCGTTTATCTAGGTTCGAGCCCTAGTCCGGCAGCCCGAATAAAACTTGCTTGAAAGGGGGGAATTTGGGCGTATAATGTAGTTATTGTAGATATTAATATTTAAACAAATTATCATGAGTATGTTTGAAAGATTTTTTAAAGAAAAACCAAAACAAAAAGTAGATGCAAATGCAGAAAAACCTCCTGAATTGGACAGAGTTGAGATTGAATTCAATAGAAAAGGCACACAGATAGAGAGAGATGCTATGCGCGCTGAATCTATAACTAAATTCCTAACAAAACACATAGAGGATTTGATAAAAAATAAGCCAGAAATATTTTATACAGAGATGCCTTTGGAAGAAGCAATAAATAGATTAAAAGATGAGAGTGAAAATCCAGAATTCTCAATAATCAAACTACAAATAGAGCATTTTCTAATACTATTTCCAGATAAAGATATTCTAACAAACACGCTCTACAATTTTTTAGAAATTCTAAGAAAGCGGGAAATCAGAAGCGAACAGGTGCTTCACCCCGAGAAGTATACAAATTTTCACTATGAGATTTAATTTCTGGAAAATATGATAAGATGGTAGTATTAAGATAATAATTAAAAACATATGATGAATAAAACAAAAATTGTTGGAGTAGTTGTGGTTTTGGTTGTCATTGTGGGATTGATATGGGCTTTTACTGGAAGTTCAAAGCAAGAGGTCTCTCAACTAGACGCCGTAGACACTGCGGGGGAATTTTATCACCAGTGGCTAGAGGCGGTGCAGATACCAGAGACAGCAAATCCAGATTTGAAAACTTTAGCCAAAACTCCATTTTTGAGCAAAACATTAAGAGATAAAATAAAAATTGCACAAAAAGATTCAGACGAGACCGACCCAGTTTTGTGTCAAACTACAACACCAGAAGATATCTCTATGAGAAGAGTTTTGATTGGTGAAGAAGAAGCGCAGATAGTCGTTACCTCAAAAGATAAAAATGTGACTAATCAGGCGCTTGTCACTCTCAATAAATTAAATGAAGGATGGTATATTGATGACATTTCTTGTTCGCTTGGAGAGATGGCGCCAGATAGAGAATTTAGTTTTGAAAGAGAGGGCTTTTTATTAAAAAGCTCAATTCCCTCTCCTTACAATTCTAATAATTGGCATCTAGTATTTGAAGAAAATGGTGAGCAAGGTCATGTTGTGCCACTTTTCTTTGATGAAGAAAGTCAGTGTACAATAGATAAAAATAAATCAGTCTGCAGTCCAGATCAATTTACAGAAGCAATAAAAGTATTTACACGTGGTCAGATGAGCGAACGCGGTGTCAGTGTAAAACAATTAGAGATTGTTAAATAGTATATATATTTGTCTAAATAATAGAGAACTTCTAACTTTTTCCTAAGTTAAAAGTATTTTTTGCTTTAATAAAATAATTTTGATAAAAATGGGACTCCCTAGAGAGTCCCATTTAGTTTAAATAAACCTAACCTAATAAGAATAACAGAAAGGTGCACATGCCGGCAGATACCCTTGGATCGGCGTGTATCCGTGCCGGAAATATGCTAGCCCGTCTTCGTACCGGAATGATGAATTGGCATTGTTGTAGTATGGGTACATCACGGTGTTTTTCACATTGATATGCCCGATACCCATCCCGTGAGACATCTCATGAACTGCCAACTTGCCAACATCCAGACCTTTGTTGGCCATCTGATCGAAGTCAATCTCAACGTCTCCAGCAGACGGTTCTATGTTAGGAGGACTTGAATAATACGTCCGTCCTAACATCCCGTTTGGCAGCGTAGATTTTCGTACCGCTAGCGTTCTTTTTTCCAACAGATTACCTGTCGGTGAAAAAAAGACCCCGCCAGGCACTAATAGCATGATCTTGTTCAATGCCCCGCCAAGTGCTCCCCATTGAGATGTAGGAACGTTTGAATCAAAAGCATATTTCAAGTTCCACTTGTAGGGATATGATCCCGAATCTGGAGCCCATCGCCAGACAGACCATCCATCGTCAATTTTTTTGACGTCGAGCTTTCCCCCTTTTTTTTGGGATAAGAGAAAATGTATATTCTGAAGCTCTTCTTGTGTCTTGAACTCAAAACGTAGGGCTGGATTACCCTCTCCATTCAAAATCGGATGACCATCTGGACCCCGAAGTTCAGCCACAAAATTTGCTGGCTGATCCTCAAAATGCTCCACATAGTAAACGATCGTCGGCTCTACTACTACCGACGAATCTGCCACGACGTCTAGTGAAATTACTAGGCATATAATTGTCAAAAAAACTACTTTACTAATCATTTACTTCTTTCCTCTTTTTCTTTTCTTTAGCTTGGACCGCAAGCTACTGACGGACCCACTTTACATAAAGTAGGTATATTGATTCCAAAAACAAGATATCATATATTTAATCATATGTGAAGGAGAAGAATATCTTATAAAGATTCACAATATTTTGCTTTAATAAAATAATTTTGATATAAATAAGAAGCTAAACCTTTAAGGATTAAAGGTTTTGTTATTTTTAATAATTAAAAG
>MHWA01000015.1 GCA_001825335.1 Candidatus Zambryskibacteria bacterium RIFCSPLOWO2_01_FULL_35_19 | reverse complement strand
CGGTGGATTATGCGGTTCAATTCGATGCTAAACGAAAAACCTTACCAAGGCTAGAAATCTATCTGAATCCAAGCAGAAACGTTTGGAGTCTCACAAGGACAGATAGACAGGTGATGCATGGCCGTCGTCAGTTCGTGATTTGAATTGTTCCCTTAAGTGGGGTAACGAACGCAACCCTCGTTGGCTGTTACAAGTGTCAGCCGAGACTACCCAGCACCAAGCTCGCAGAGCTTGGTGCAAATCCGAAGCACGAAATCCGAAATCCGAAACGTTTTTAATTTTTAAATTTAAAAATTTTGAATTTGTTTTGAATTTCGATATTCGAATTTCGAATTTGCAAACCAACTTCGTTGGTTTGGTGCTGGGAGGAAGCGAGGATGACGCCAGGTCAGCATGTCCCTTGACGCCTTGGGCTACACGCATAATACAATGGTCATTACAACGGGTCGCGACAGCGTAAGCTTGAGCTAATCCTATAAAAATGGCCCCAGTTCGGATAGAGGGCTGAAACTCGACCTCTTGAAGTTGGAATCGCTAGTAATCGCGGGTCAGCTATACCGCGGTGAATACGTTCTCAAGTCTTGTACTCACCGCCCGTCAAGTCAGGGAAGTTGGGAGTACCCAAAGGCTCACGTAAGTGGGACTAAGGTAAACTCAATAACAAGGACTAAGTCGTAACAAGGCACGGGTAGCGGAAGCTGTTCGTGGAATATTTCAAGGTGAAGATCCCCACATCACTTTTTTAAAAAAGTGGTGTGGGGTGAACGAGTCGTTATTGTGTGTTCCAATTGGACACATAATGGTTTAGCGGATACCTAAAACCGCATGACAATTTGGAAAGACAAATAAAAAAGAACGGAACAAAACAAAGAATACCTAAAAATAACTCACCCCTAACCCCTCTCTTAATTTAAGAGAGGGGAATGGGAACAAAAAACTCCTTATTTTAAGGAGTTTTTTGGTGTTTAAATTTATCATAAGTGAGCAGGTTGCTTTTTTCTATGGTTGTGATATAATTAATGACGGAGGTGATAAATGTCACTACAACAAAAACGGCTTTGTTTAGTCGTTTGCTTGGTATCGATCATAATAATGGTATCTACCATATTATGGTTAACCATTGAATTTTGGTCCATCATCATCAACGAGTGGGTACCATTGATGACTATCGTCGCCATGTGGTATCTCACTGCTTTGTTAAGTTTTTTCATCTGGCGTGGCTACAAGAAAATCTGTCTGGATTGCAACAGACAAAAAATAATCGATCGCATCAATGAGGCGAGTTCCATTGCTCCGACGCATCGATGAAGAAGAGGAGATCAATCATGAATAGATTTCTGAAAATAGCCAGAGACAGCTGTATTATCATTTCAGCCATTTGTGCATTCATAAGTGGCTACGATTTTGGTAGAGGTGGGTATGAGGCATTGATAAGCCCCGCCTCCTTCTCCTCAATTTTCTTCCTTGGAAAAGCTGGGCTACTACACTTAGCCCTACGCTTCAAGCGAGCAACGAACAAACACGAATTCAGCCACCACATGATCCCAAGACCCATGAGGGACTTGCGATCATTCCGCCGATGATTGTTATCGGCAAACACGGTCCGCTTTTGCGAAAACGCAAGGCGGGCCATCTCTTTTATATTTCTATTTTTTTTGCTATATTTTAAAAGTAGAATTCTGGCACTGATAACTTCGTATCAGCACGCTGAATTTTTATAGTCACTTCGTTCGTTAAAAATTTGCGCGCGCATAGCTCAGCTGGTAGAGCATTCGACTGATACTCGAAAGGTCCTAGGTTCGACCCCTAGTGCGCGCACAAAAGACACAAATATCCTGCCTGCGCAGGATTTTGTGCTACTGCTTTATATTTTTTACTCCTTCAAACTTTCTTCAATCCTCAAAAGTTCATTATATTTGGTGGTGCGTTCACCGCGAGAAACAGAACCTGTTTTTATATATTGACTAGAGACACCAACAGCCAAATGACTGATGGTGGTATCTTCTGTCTCTCCCGAACGATGAGAGATGATAGTTTTCCAATCATTTATTTGAGCCCTTTTTATTACTTCTAAAGTTTCAGTCAAGGTCCCCACTTGGTTGAGTTTAACTAAAATACTATTAGCAGATTCTTTTTTAATACCTTCCTCTAATCTTTTTATATTAGTAACAAACAAATCATCTCCAACCACCATAAGATGTAATCCAAACTTTTCTGTAAATAAAATATGTGCTTCCCAGTCATCTTGGTCAAACGGATCTTCAATAGAGATAATAGAAAAGTCTTCAATCAATTTTTGATAATAATCCAAAAGCTCAAAAATAGTAAATTCTTTATTTTCAGACTTCAAAATATATTTGCCGTCCTTATAAAATTCTGAAGCGGCTGTATCTAAGGCAATACCAAAATCCTCCCCCAATTTAAAACCACTTCTCTCTATTGCTTTTTTTATAAACTCCAAAGCTTGTCTATGAGATTTTATTTTTGGAGCAAACCCCCCTTCATCTCCAACGGCTGTGGAAAGGGAATTTTCTTGTAGTATTATTTTTAGATTTTGAAAAACTTCGCTACACTCTCTTAACTTTTCAGCAAAACTTTCTTTTTTGAGAGGGACAATCATAAATTCTTGAATATCTAAATCATTGTTGCTATGAACTCCACCGTTTATTATATTGACCATTGGAGTAGGCAAAAGGTGAATTTTGTTTCCAGAAAGAGAAGAAATGTATTGCCAAAGTGGCACTCTCAAATGCCAAGCTTCTGCCTTAGCAAAAGATACAGAAATACCTAAAATACTATTAGCTCCCAGATTTGATTTGTTTTCCGTCCCATCTTTTTCAATCAAAAATTTATCTAAAGTCGTTTGATTAAAATCTTTACCTATTATCTCTGGAGCAATCTCCCTTTCTATCATCTCTGCTAATTCTTTAACCCCTTTACCTTCAAAGCGATCTAAGTCTCCATCTCTTTTCTCTAAAGCTTCGTATTTGCCAGTAGAGGCGCCACTGGGGACAGAAAACCTACCATAATCGTCTCCTATATAAGTATCCACCTCTAAAGTTGGATTACCGCGAGAATCCAATATTTCCCTTGCTTCTATTTTTGATATAACAGACATTATATTTTATTTAACACAGAATTTTTGATTTCTCCATTTACAAAAGAGTTTATATTATCAACTGTAGTATCTAAAATTCTTTTAATTGCCTCATCAGTATTAAAAGCAATATGTGGAGTAACTATTACTCGCGGATGGTCTATCAGATAGTGGTTGGAGAGAACATTTTTTAATTCTTCTAGTTTAGGATGTTTTGAATTCAGAAGAGTTATTTCGTCTTTCATATCACCTTCTTCTTCTAAAACATCAAGGCCCGCTCCAGATAATATGTTTTTTTCAAGAGCTTCTACTATTGCTTGAGTCTCTATCACTGCGCCTCTGGCTGTATTTATAAGATATGCTCCTTTTTTAATCTTTTCTATATTTCCAGTATTTATCATATGGTGAGTAGAGTCTGTGTGTGGAGCATGAATAGTGATAATATCTGATCCAGCTAAAAGTTCATCTAAAGATACATAACTAAAACCAAGTTCTTGTGCTTTTTCTTCTTTAGGAAAAGGGTCAAAAGCTATTACATTCATATTAAAACCTTTAGCCATACCTATAATATTAAGTCCAATGTGTCCAGTGCCAATAACACCGATAGTTTTGCCCTTTAAATCAAAACCACGTAGACCTTCTTGAGAAAAAGAGCCAGTTTCCGCTATCCTGTCATAAGCATCATAAGTTTTACGCGATAGAGTAAGGAGTAAAGCAAAAGCAAATTCTGCTACTGTATTTTCTCCATAAAAGGGGACCGAGACTACCTCAACACCTTTGGCTTTAGCCACTTCTATATCTATATGGTCAAAACCAGTTGAACGAGTGGCGATCAGTTTCAAGTTTGGCATTGCATCCAAAAATTCTTTACCGAGAGGATTGCTGACAAAAACAGAAACAATTTCAGTAGAATTTAATATTTCTGGAGTAGTTTCTTCAATAGACTTAAAAAAATCTATCGAATGCTCACCCAAACCTTTTTGGACATAATCCTTCTCCCACTCTTCATTGTAAAAATATAATATGTTCATAACATAAGTATAAATCATCAAAAATCAGACGCAAGCAAAAATTAACAACCTATTTATAGCGATGCATCGCTACATTTTAGAATTGTAAAAATTTTAGTGATTTTAATTATTTAATTTATTCTCCTCTTCAGCAATCGCAAGAATCATAGGTATAATGGAGTCGGGGTTGAGAGAGATGGCTTCAATGTTATTGGATACTAAAAAGCGGGTGAAGTCTGGATAGTCGGAAGGTGCTTGGCCACAGAAGCCGATGTATTTGTCACGTTCGCGACATTTGGCGATAGCTTGAGAAACTAAATTTTTAACAGCTGGGTCGTTTTCATTTGAAATATGAGCGACAATTCCCGAGTCTCGGTCAAGACCAAGAGTTAGTTGGGCTAAATCATTGGAGCCGATAGAAAAACCATCAAAAATATCCAAAAATTCGTCAGCCCGCAAAACATTGGCTGGTATTTCACACATTACATAGACTTTAAATCCATCAACTCCTTTTTCCAATCCCTCTTCTTTCATAATATCTAAAACTTTTTGACCCTCTTCGGGAGTGCGACAAAATGGAACTAGAGCAACAATATTTTTGAGACCAAATTCATCTCGCACTTTTTTGAAAGCTCTACATTCTAATTTAAAAGCTTCTTTAAATTTAGGATCATAATAACGAGAAGCACCTCGCCAACCAAGCATTGGATTTTCTTCTTTTGGTTCGTATTCTTCACCTCCAAGTAAGGTGGCGTATTCATTGGTTTTAAAATCACTAAATCTAACAATCACGTCATTTGGATAAAAAGCGGCGCAAATCTGGCCTATACCTTCGGCAAGTTTATCAACATAAAAATCAACTTTATTTTCATAACCCAAAGTAGCCTCTTCTATTTTATCTTTGAGGACCTTTGATTTTATATTTTCAAAATTTAAAAGAGCATTTGGATGAACTTTAATACTAGAGGCAATTATAAATTCTTCACGAGCCAAACCAACCCCTTTGTTAGGAATAAATGAATTCATAAAAGCGCTTTCTGGAGAGCCGATATTCATACAGACTTTTGTTTTTGTATCTGGGAGGGAAGTGATATCATGGACTTCTTCTTGCCATTCCAATTTGCCATCAAAAACATTACCAGATGTGCCACTTGAAGTATCAACTGTAATCATCTGTCCCGTTTTTAATTTAGAAAGAGCATCGCCGGTGCCAACCACAGCTGGAATACCAAGTTCTCGAGAAACAATCGCTGCATGAGAGGTGCGGCCTCCTTTTTCAGTAATAATAGCCGAGGCTATTTTCATAATTGGTTCCCAATCTGGGTCTGTAATTTCAGTCACCAAAATTTCTCCTTTTTGAAATTCGTTTAATTTTTTGACATCAGTAATAATATGCGCCTTACCAGAAGCAATTTTAGTACCAACAGCAATACCTACTACGATGGGCTCTTCTTTAGTTGTAAGTTTGTATTCAGTAATACTGTTGTGCTTCTTTTCGGACTGGACTGTTTCAGGTCTTGCTTGAACAATAAAAAGTTCTCCCGTTATGCCATCTTTGGCCCATTCCATATCCATCGGCATTTCTTTACCAGCTTTTTCGGTGTAATGTTTTTCAATCTCTAGCGCCCAACGTGATAAGGTCAAAATTTCTTCATTATTCAAAACAAAAATATTTCTCTCTTTTGGAGCAACTTTTATTTCTTTGACAGATTTTGTAACATCATGCACTTGCACTGAACTTGTCGAAGTGTAAATCATTTTGTTTTCTTTTGAACCAATGCTTTTTTTAACAATAGATCTAAATCCTTGATTTAAAGTTGGTTTAAAAATCAAATAAGAATCTGGTGTCACTTTACCTTGCACCACCATTTCACCCAAACCCCACGAAGCATCTATTTCAACCACATCTTTAAAACCACTCTCCGTATCAATGGTAAACATCACGCCCGATGAACCTTTGTCAGAACGAACCATTTTTTGCACACCAACAGAAAGAGCCACATCAAAATGATCAAAACCTTTATCCACTCTATAAGAAATTGCGCGGTCATTCCAAAGAGAAGCCATCGCCATCTTTACCGATTCTAAAATGTTTTTTTCACCGACAACATTGAGATAAGTCTCATGTTCACCAGCAAAAGATGCTCCGGGCAAGTCTTCGGCAGTAGCACTAGAACGGACTGCAGTATCAGCTTCATCCATATTATAAGCACTGGAGAGATTTTTATAAGCTTCGGCTATTTCTTTTTCTATTTCATCTGGGACATTGGCGGCAATAATTTTTTCTCTAATTGCCTTGCCCTTTTTTTGTAAATTTTTTATATCTTCAGTATCTAAATCTTTTAAAGTTTCTTTAATAAAAGAAGTTAATCCTTCTTTCTCTATAAAATAACGATAAGCATAAGCGGTAATCACAAAACCATTTGGCACCCTGATACCTTTTGGCACAAGTGTAGTATACATCTCACCTAAAGATGCATTCTTGCCACCGACCGAAGCTACATCAGCGATACCGACCTGATCAAACCAAAGTATAAATTTTTTATTTTTATCTTCCATTTAAATTAATTATATAATAAGTATAAACAAATCAGAGACATTAGACCCGAGCCGACCTGTTGATATCGCGCCACCAACTTGTTTAAAAAAATTATAGCTATTATTTTTTGATAAATAATCTTCTGGATTTTTTGAAACCAGATTAGCTTTTTCTAAAGTTCCTTTGTCAACTATCGCACCCGCTACATCTGAATTATCCCAACCATCTGAAGCGACTGAAACCAAAACAACGCCATCTTTCAAATCAGAAAGAGCCGAAAGAGCTACTTCTTGATTTCTACCGCCTACTCCATCTCCCTTCACTTCAACCGTAGTCTCACCTCCAAAAAGCAGGCAAGTTTTTGGTTTTAATTCTTTTTTTGCCAATATTTTACCAACTTCTTGTGCCTCTCCTGAAAGATGGTCAGTTTCTATTTTTGTGTCATATCCCAAATTTTTAGCTTTTTCTTCCATAGCTTTTAAAGCATCTTGGTTGGTGATCAGCAACATATTTGTAACTCTTTCAAAATACTTTAAATCTTTAGGAGTCTCCATCAAACATTGAGCTTCAAGACCATATTTGTCTAAAATCTTTTTTGCATCTTCGACAGTAGTATTATCAAAAACAGTAGGACCAGAAGCTATCATACCCATATCATTACCTAAAACATCTGAAAAAATAAGAGAGACAACATTGGCGGGGAAACATAGTTTGGCCAAACCTCCACCTTGGACTTCTGATAAATGTTTTCTGACGGTGTTGAGTTCATAAATCGGTGCTCCTTTTAATGTAAGTTCTTTTGTAATTTTTGCTGTATTTTCACAATTTTTATCGTTGGGCATATATAAAAGAGAAGATCCTCCGCCGGAAATTAAAACCAATACCAAATCTCTTTCAGTAACCCCTTTTATCATCTCTATTATTTCTTTGGTTGCATTCATATTTTGCTCGGAAGGGTAAGGGTGAGTGCCTTCATACGATTTTATTTTTTTTAAAACACCTGATTTAACATCCAAAACTATGCCGTTTGTTAATTTATCTCCCAATATATCTTCTATAACTTGAGCTCCATCAAAAGCGCATTTACCTATACCAATAAAAAATATATTTTCATAATGCTCACAAAGATATCTACCTTCTCCAATGCAGAGTTCTCCATTTTGGAGAGAAATTTTATTTCGCAATATTTTTTCTGTATTAATAGCTTCAAGTCCCGCTTCCAAAATATCAAGAGCATCTTCTCTCAATTTATTGGTGGCTAATTCTTTTTTGTTTTTAATGATAGACACTTTTTTAATTTTATCATCTTCGTATTAAAATGACCTTCTTTCTTCAGTGGAAAACTAGTGATATAATCTTTTTATTATTATTAATAATAAAATTATGAATTTTGGAAAAATGTTTGATTTTGGTGAAAAAAGAGAAAGAGAAAGAAGAGAAAATGCTGGTTTTGATGAACAAGCAATACCTCCCCAAGTAGGAGAAAATTATATATCAGAAGAAGAAAATGCGATTTTAGCAGAAATTGCTATAAAAAGAATGCGGTTAGAAAGTCTAATATCAGAAATAGAGCAAACAGGAGAAAGTCATCCAGAATATCCCCAACTTGAAGCATTTAGAGAAAAATTAAGAGAGATGAATAATTAAATCGCTATGTTGACCTATTTCAAATAATCTGCTAATCTAAACATGCAATGTTAATGATCAGATTACAAAGAGTAGGCAGAAAACACGAACCGGTCTTCCGGCTCGTTTTAACTGATTCTAAAAACGGCCCTAAGAGCGGTAAGTTTTTGGAAATACTTGGGTCTTATGATACCAGAAGAAAAGATGATGCTGTATTTAAAATAGAAAAAATAAAACACTGGATATCAAAAGGAGCAAAATTATCTGACACTGTGCACAACTTTCTTGTTGATAAAAAATTTATTGATGGAAAAAAAATAAACGTCTTATCCAAAAAAACACCCATAATTAAAGAAAAAGACGAAGCGACCACAAAAGAGCCAAAAACAGAGGCAACTGAAACGGAGATAGTCAAAGAATCAGCTCCAACACCAACCGAAAATGAACCGATTCAACCCGAAAAAATTATAGAAGAAACACCAGAAGAGGTAGTGGATGAAAAAACAGATTAATGTATAATTAGATTATTAGCAGGTAACAGCAATACAATGGAAAAAGATCAAGAATTTTTGGATTATCTAGTCAGAGGATTGGTAGATCATCCAGAGGCCGTAAAGATTAACCGCACCGTAGACGAGATGGGAGTTCTTCTCAGTCTAGATGTACACCCAGAAGATATGGGTAAAATTATAGGAAGATCAGGCAACACCGCCAAAGCTATTAGGATCTTACTTAGAGTGGTTGGAATGAAAAACAACGCTAGAGTAAACTTAAAAATAAATGAGCCCGAGGGTGGTAAAAGACCAGAACCTAGGGGAGATACCTCTATGGCACATAAAGTTGATTCTGTAGATGATGTGATGGAAGATCTAAAAATGTAATAAATAAATTTCAAAAAATAAAACTGCGTTTATCTTATAGATAGACGTAGTTTTATTTTTATGGTATTATTTATTTTATGAATTTTCATATAATCACTTTATTTCCAGATATTTTTAAATCTTATTTAAATGAGTCTATTTTGGCGCGTGCCATAAAAAATAAAAAAATAAAATTTTCTTTATATAATCCTCGTGATGTTGTAAAACCAACTGGAGCTCAAAAGAAAAATGAAAAACCTTATTTAAGAGTGGACGGCAAACCTTACGGAGGAGGGGCTGGTATGGTCCTACAAGCAGAACCAATCTTAAAAACATTTACCAAGATCAAAAATAAGATAAAAAACAAAAAAACCAAAGTGGTCATCTTTTCAGCTAAAGGCAAAATGTTCAATCAAAAAATAGCTTATGATTGGACCAAAAAATATAAAGAAATGATCTTCATTACTGGCCGTTATGAGGGAATAGACGAAAGAGTAAAAAAAGCTCTTAAAGCTGAAGAAATTTCTATCGGCCCTTACGTTTTAACTGATGGTGATGTGGCAGTTATGGTTGTTTTTTCAGCAGTGGCCAGACTCATACCGGGAGTCATTCGTTTGGAATCTTTAAGTGAAGAATCTCACTGGAATCTTTTATTAAAAAAAGAAAAAGAAAACAAAGTTGGTGAAAGTGGGCTAGAATATCCTCATTATACCAGACCGGAAATTTTGGAATATAAAGGCAAAAAATACCGTGTGCCCAAAATACTACTTTCAGGAAATCATGCAAAAATTACCGAATGGCGAAATAAAAAGCAAAAATAAAAAGCAAAAACCACTGCGTAAACGCGGTGGTTTTTGCTAACTTAACCTATCAATAACAACAAAGACGTCTCTTTTATTGTTTATTTTAGTTAAGCCAAAAGAGAAATGCATTATGGTTTAATTGCACTCACTATAAATGAGCCCTAAATCCAAGGTGGACTTCTCTTTTGGTTTATGAAAAAACTAGTCCTCAAAGATTATATCATATGAAATTAGTAAACTTCTTTTATCTGTGGATGCATTTTATAAAAAAGAGGGTAAAATTAAGATATAAAATTTATTATTAATTTTAAAAATATGGAAGGACTTAATCAAGAAAAAAATAACGAAGAGATTTTAACCCAAGAAACACTAGGAAGTAAGATAAGAGGAGTTGAGATAACTGTAAAAGAAATGTTTGATAAAAATATGGAAGCAACTTCTGTAATCAAAAGAATACAAGAAAATCCTTATTTTGATAATTTTGCAAATAGAGGAATTTAATTTATATGAGTAAAAATCCAATTAAAGATGAGGTTGATTTTTTGATCGCTCAAGTTCAAACGGAAACTGACATTGCTAAAGAAATTGTAGAGAGTATCAGAGGCAAAGGTATTGATGATGACAAAAAATACTACGAAGAAAAACTGGCCTTAAAGATGCTTGAATTTTTTAAAGAGGAAGAAAAAGTTATTTCTTTATATGTTGAAGCTAAGAAAAATTATCCAATACTCGCCGACTTAATGGAAAATAAAAGGCCGTATCTTAAAGAAATGTTAACAGAAGCAAAAAAATTATACGAAAAAAATATTTTAGGAAAGTAGAATAGGAAACTGAAGAAAAATTAAATAATGTTGTTTCAAGAGCCTTATCCTTTTGACCTAACGCAGAAACAATACTTATTTAATTTTTTGAAAAACAAAATGATTATAAACGAAGACATATTAGAACAACATCTAAATAACATTAGAGCTTTACAAGCTCCGAGTGGTTTGTTTTTGGCGTCACGATCAGATGTTTCAACCGGATATAACAAGGCTTGGCTTAGAGACAATTTTTATACTTGTTTAGCTTTTGAAGAAATAGAAGATATAGAAACTGTCAAAAAAGTTTGGAAAGCTTTGCTTTCTATTTTTATCAAACATAAAAACAAGATAAACTGGGCTATCAAAAACAAACCATACAATACTTTTCAATATATTCATGCCAGATACAATCCAGAAACCTTTGAAGAATTTTGGGAAGAATGGGGCAATAAACAAAATGATGCCATCGGAGCTATTCTCTTCAAAATAGGAGATCTAGAAAATAAAAATATCAACATAATTGAAACAGAAGAAGAAAAAGAAATTATTCAGATTTTGGTTGATTATCTAAAATCAATAGAATATTGGCATGATCCAGACAATGGAGTTTGGGAAGAATATGAAGAAGTCCACGCTTCTTCTATTGGAGCTTGTGTGGCTGGTTTAAAATCAATCGCTAAGCTAGGAATAATTAATATACCGAGACATTTAATAGAAAAAGGAGAAGAGGCCTTAAAAAAATTACTACCAAGAGAATCCATCAGTAAATTTACAGATTTAGCACTTCTTTCTCTTATTTATCCTTTTAATATCGTACCAGAAAAAACTGCTCGCGAAATAGTAAGACACTTAGAATATCATTTAAAAAAAGATAGGGGAGTTATAAGATATAAAAATGATAAATATTACAATAAAAATGAAGACGGAGTAAGTGAAGAGGCCGAATGGTGTTTTGGTTTTCCTTGGCTTTCTATTATTTATGGTAAATGGGGAGATATAGAAAAATCTCAACAATATTTAGAAAAATCTTTTAAAACTATCTATCAAGACCAAATTCCAGAACTTTATTATTCTGACTCTGACAAACCTAATGACAACACTCCGCTCGGCTGGGCTGAATCTTTATTTGTAGTCGCTTTGCTACGGATTGGTAAATAAATTACACCACACTTTTTAAATGAAGAAGGGGAACCCTTCTTTACTTCTTTATCCACAGGGGAGGGTTGACAAACTTGACAAATTTTTTGATAAGTTTATACTGATGTTTACTATTGAATGATTGAGTTATGGCTTGTCAATGGTGAACTGTTAATAACCAAAAAACAGTTTCCGTCAACTGACGGATTACAAGCAAAATCCTAGACTTTTGACTTATAAAAAAATAAATAGTTAAAAAAGGAGGAGATTAAAATCCCTAAGTGATTAGGGTGTTTCTTGGTGTGTAAAAAAACTATTTATGGAAAGGTATTTAATTAATTAGTTAGAATAAATTTTATTATAAATCATGACATCAAATACAATAAAAAAAGTTGAGACAGCTAAAGTTCTTCCAAAGAAATATTTCAGCAAATTTAAAAAAGCTTTAGCTCCAATGCCAAACTTGGTTAGAGATCAAATAGATTCTTTTGATTGGTTAGTCAAAAAAGGCATCAAAGAAGTATTTGATGAATTCACAGAAATAAATGACTCTACCGGCAAAAAATTTAAATTTGAATTTTTGGGTTTTGAATTAGAAAAACCAAAATTTGATGAATATCACGCTAAAGAAAAGAAACTTACTTATGAGGCCCCTCTTAAAGTAAGAGTGCGTCTCACCAATAAAACAGTCGGCACCGAAAAAGAACAAGAACTTTTTATAGCTGATTTTCCAATAATGACTCCGCACGGAACATTTATCATAAGCGGAGTGGAGAGAGTTATTGTCCCTCAATTAGCTAGATCTTTTGGAGTATTTTTTACTAAACTTGAAATAAAAGGTAAATCTCTATTTGGAGTAAAAATAATTCCATCACGTGGAGCTTGGATAGAAATAGAAACAGACATAGACAAAACTATCTATGTCCGTATTGATAGAAAAAGAAAATTTCCGGTTACTTCTCTTTTTAGAGCTTTCGGAGTTGAAACTGATGCAGAAATATTTGAGCTTTTCAAAGATAATCCTCATGCTAAAGAATACTTAGAAAAATCATTCGCCAAAGATCACGCCAAAAATGTTGGAGAATCTTTTGTTGAAATATACCGAAGACTTAGAGATGGGGACTTGGCTACAGCTAACAATGCTAAAGAATTTTTCATCAACCTATTTTCAGCTGAAAGATATGATATCCAAAAAGTAGGAAGATTCCGATTTAACTCCAGATTCAACCTACCAATCACTGGCAAAGGGTCTGACAGAAGAACTTTAAATATCGAAGATTTAAGATTGGTTGTTGATCACATCATATCTTTAAATACCACCCCCGGAGCTGAAGGAGATGATATTGACCACCTTGGCAGTAGGAGAGTCAGATATGTTGGAGAACTTTTGCAACAAAAATTCCGTATCGGTATGGCTCAAATCAAGAGAAATATGCAAAATAGAATGTCTACGGTGGATACCGATATGACTCTGCCAGTCCAATTTATAATACCCAAACCTCTTCAAGCTAGAATCAAAGAATTTTTCACCACCAACCAGCTATCTCAATTTATGGGACAAGAAAATCCTTTGGCTGAAATAGAACATTTACGCCAGCTTTCTGCTTTAGGTCCGGGAGGATTAAATAGAAGTCGCGCCGGCTTTGAAGTGCGTGATGTCCACACATCACATTATGGAAGACTTTGTCCTATCCATACTCCTGAAGGACCAAATATTGGACTTATTTTGCACTTGGCTCTTTATGCTCGTATTAATGAATTTGGAATGATAGAAACTCCATATGTAAAAGTGGAAAATGGTCATTTGACCACTAAAATAGAATATTTAAACGCCCTTGAAGAAGAGCAATACGCCATAGCTCACGCTGCTGTGGCCAGAGATGATAATGGAAAAATTATAAATGATATGGTAGAAGCTCGTATCAATAACAAACCAGGTATTATTGCAAGAGAGAAAGTAGATTATATGGATATAGCCACAAATCAAGCTTTTTCTATCGCTACTTCAATGATTCCTTTTCTAGACCACAACGATGCCAACAGAGCGCTCATGGGTTCTAACATGCAGAAACAAGCAACTCCATGCGTTGAACCAGAAGCACCTCTAATAGCCACTGGTATTGAAGGTCCTGCAATGAGAGATACCGGAAGACTAGTTATTGCTAGTGAAAATGGCACAGTCACCAAAGTTGATGGCAATAGTGTAGAAACAACAGATACAAAGAAAATTAAAACCTCATACAAACTTATAAACTTTTCTAAAACAAATAATTCTACTTGTTTCCATCAAAGACCAATTGTTAATATAGGAGATGTAGTTAAAAAAGGAGATATTTTAGCCGACACTTTAACTTCCGTTCAAGGAGAAATGGCATTGGGTCAAAATATTTTGATTGCTTTTCTTTCTTGGTCTGGGTCAAACTATGAAGACGCTATTATACTTTCAGAAAGATTAATAAAAGAGAATAAATTTACCACTATCCATATAGATGAAGTTGTAGTAAGCGTCCGTGATACTAAACTGGGACCAGAAATTACCACTTGCGATATCCCAAATGTTGGAGAAATAAAACTGAAAAATTTGGCTGAAGACGGCATTATTAGAATAGGAGCCGAAGTAAATCCAGGCGATATCTTAGTTGGTAAAATTACACCAAAAGGAGAAAGTCAACTCACTCCAGAAGAAAGATTGCTTCGTTCTCTTTTCGGAGAAAAAGCCAGAGACGTTAAAGACACTTCAAAAAGAGTTGAAGGTGGTAAAAAAGGAAGAGTGATCAATGTTCAAATCTTTTCTAGAGAGCAAGGAGACAAACTTCAATCAGGAATTATAAAAAGAATTCATATAGAAATTGCTCAAATAAGAAATGTATCAGTTGGAGATAAACTGGCCGGTCGTCATGGAAATAAAGGTGTTATTTCAAAAATCTTACCAATTGAAGATATGCCTTATACTGCAGACGGCACTCCAATTGATATGATTTTGACACCACTTGGAGTCCCTTCACGTATGAACCTAGGACAAATACTGGAAATTCACTTAGGATTAGCGGCTAAAACCTTAAACTATCAAGCGGTAGTGCCTCAATTTGCAGGCGCTACTGATGTAGAAATCAAAGAAGAATTAAAGAAAGCCGGCTGGAACGAAAGTGGCAAAATGCAACTTTATGATGGTAGGACGGGGGATGCCTTTAAACAGGAAACTTCCGTCGGTTATATGTATATTTTCAAACTTGACCATATGGTAGAAGACAAAATACATATGAGGTCTATCGGGCCTTACTCTCTTATCACCCAACAACCTCTCGGCGGTAGAGCTCAAGGAGGAGGTCAAAGATTTGGAGAAATGGAAGTCTGGGCACTTTTGGGACATGGAGTGGCTTATACATTAAAAGAAATGCTTACCATAAAATCAGATGACATCTTAGGAAGAAGCGCTGCTTTTGATGCCATCGTAAAAGGAGAAAGAATAGTGGGAGAAAATTTACCAGCAGCTTTCAATGTTCTTATCAGCAACTTAAGAGGATTGGCCTTAGATGTAGAACTTTTAAAAAGTGGTGACAAAAAATTAGAAGCAGACGAAACTAATAATTAATCAAAATGATAATAAATAAAAACCAAAAACAAACAACGGATTTTGACTTAATAAAGCTTTCGCTTGCTTCACCAGAATCAATTCAAAGTTGGTCACACGGAGAGATCACTAAACCAGAAACTATAAACTATCGCACCCAAAGAAGTGAGCGCAATGGTCTATTTGATGAAAAAATATTCGGACCAGATAAAGATTATGAATGTTATTGTGGAAAATACAAAGGTATCAGATATAGAGGTATTGTTTGCGAAAAGTGTGGCGTTGAAATAACTCGTTCAATAGTTAGAAGAGAAAGGATGGGACATATAGCGCTATCTGCTCCGGTTTCTCATATCTGGTTTTTAAAGAGTATGCCTTCACGTATTGCTCTACTTCTTGGCACCACTTCTTCAGATGTAGAAAAAGTAATTTATTTTGCCGGCTATATTATTACCAAAGTTTCAGTTGAAGATAAACAATCAATCCTTAGAGATTTAGACGCAGAATTCAAATCAAGAGTAAAAAGTTTATCCGATGATACAGAAAAAGCTAAATTAAAAGAAAAACTACTATTAAGAAAGAGGGAAATTGAAGATATCATAGAAGGTAAAGTGATTGATGAGGTGGCTTATCATAACTACTCCATTAAATATGGAACATTCTTTGAAGCAGAAATAGGAGCTGAAGCTATTTACAATATATTTAGATCTATAGATTTAGAAAAATTGCGAGACAAAACCAAAGAAGAACTTGAAAAATCAAAATCTATTGAATCAGTCAAAATAGCTAAAAGATTGTCTATTATTCAATCAATGATCAGTTCAAAAACTAGACCGGAGTGGATGTTTTTAACTAACATTCCAGTTATTCCTCCAGCTATGCGACCAATGGTTCCTCTTGATGGAGGTAGATATGCCACTTCAGATGTTAATGATTTATATAGAAGAGTTATAAATAGAAATAATAGACTTAAAAAACTAAAAGAAATTAGTGCTCCTGATGTCATCTTAAGGAACGAAAAAAGAATTCTGCAAGAAGCGGTAGATGCTCTTATAGATAATTCAATTAGACACAACAGTGGTAGCCAAGCCACTTCTCGAGCAAATAAATCTAGAGAATTGAAATCTTTAGCAGACAACTTGGGGGGCAAAAAAGGTCTCTTCCGTCAAAATCTTTTAGGTAAACGTGTTGATTATTCAGGTAGATCTGTTATCGTCGTTGGCCCCAATCTTAAACTTCATCAATGTGGATTGCCAAAAAATATGGCTTTGGAGCTTTTTAAACCCTTTGTCATATCAGATCTTTTGAAGAAAGAATTGGCTTACAATGTTCGTGGCGCTAGTCGATTGATTGAAGATAAAATACCTGAAGTTTGGGCCATCTTGGAAGAGGTAATAAAAGACAAATATGTCCTCCTAAACAGAGCCCCAACTCTACACCGACTTGGTATTCAGGCCTTCAAACCAATCTTGATTGAAGGTAATGCTATTCAAGTGCATCCATTAGTCTGTAACGCTTTTAATGCCGACTTTGATGGAGACCAAATGGCAGTTCACGTGCCACTTTCACCTGAAGCTCAACTTGAGGCGAAAGAGATTATGGCTGCAGACAAAAATATTTTAAAACCAGGTTCAGGAGATCCAACAATATCAAACAAACCTCTAGATATTATTCTTGGTTGTTATTGGATGACCAAAGATGTAATAGGAGAAAAGGGAGAGGGATTAATATTTCCAAATCCAAACCAAGCTATTACCGCTTATGATTTTGGCATAGTTGAATACAGAGCAAAAGTAAAAATATTGGGAACAGATTCTCCTAAATATTCAAAATTTGATGGTCAATTGTTTGAAACTACTATTGGCAGACTCTTGTTTAATGCCGTTTTGCCTAAAGATTATCCTTATGTTAACGAAGAGATAACCAACAAAAGACTAAAAATCATCATTGACGAATTAATCCAAAAATATGGAGTAGAAGCTATCCCTCCTATTATGGACAAAATAAAAGATTTCGGTTTTCGTTTTGCTACTGTTTCGGGTACCACTTGGAGTATTGGTGAAGTGATAGTCCCAGAAAACAAATACGATATCATAAATAAAGCAAAAGAAATGGTATCAAAAATCCAAGAACAATACGATTCTGGACTCCTTTCTCATAATGAAAAGAAAGTTAAAAATATTGAAATTTGGACTAAAACTAAAGATGAAGTTGAACAAGCAATGAAAGAAACTATGGATAAGACTGGTTCAGTTTACGATTTGGTAACTTCTGGAGCAAGAGGTTCTATGGGTCAATTGACTCAAATGGCTGGTATGAAAGGACTTATCGTAAATACCGCTGGAGAGACTATTGATTTTCCTATTATTTCATCAAATAAAGAAGGTTTAACTCCGATAGAATATTTCATCACCACTCACGGCGCTAGAAAAGGTATGACCGACACCGCTCTAAACACAGCTAAAGCCGGATATCTTACCAGAAAACTTTTTGATGTTTCTCAAGACTCTCTTATAAAAGAGTTGGATTGTGGCACCAAAGAAGGAGTAACTTTAAGTAAAATAACTTCTTCTGGAATTGAAGTATCAATCGCTAAAATCGCTAAAGGAAGATTTTTGGCAGAAGATATCAAAGATGCAGATGGTAAAGTGTTGTTCAAAAAAGACCATCTATTATCAAAATATGACGCTGAAGAAATAGAAAATGCCGGCATCACAGATTTATTAGTTAGATCTCCACTTACTTGCAAGACATTAAACGGTGTCTGTATTCATTGTTACGGAGAAGATTTAGGCAAAAATAAAGTAATAGATATTGGAGAAGCTGTCGGTACCGTAGCGGCTCAAGCCATTGGAGAACCGGGAACTCAACTCACTATGCGTACCTTCCATGCTGGAGGTACTGCTTCAGTAGGTGGAGACATTACTTCTGGTTTGCCTAGAGTAGAAGAAGTTTTTGAAAACAGAATTCCTAAAAATGCTGCAGTAGTGGCTAGGACAGGAGGAGTAGTCAGCGAAATAAAAACAGAAGGTAAAGAAAAAGTGATTATTATTTTGCCAGATGAATTAGAAAAAACAAAAACAAAAGGTAATACTGAATATCCTATAAATTACCACCGAGTAATTTTGGTCCAAGTAGGAGATCAAGTAAAAAAGGGTCAATTATTAACCGACGGTTCAGTAAACTTAGATGATTTGTTTAAATATGCCGGTAAAGAAGCGACTCAAAATTACATTATTCAAGAAATCACCAAAATTTACGAACTTCAAGGAGAGCCAGTATCTAGAAAACATATAGAAGTCATCATCAGACAAATGTTCTCCAGAAGAAAAATCAAAAATCCTGGAGGAACTAAATTCTCTCAAGGTGATATTGTCCCTCAAAGCGACTTCCTAATAGAAAATGAAAGAGCTAAAGAAGCTGGCAAAGAGGAGGCTAAAGGTGAATCACTTCTTCTTGGTATCACTGAAGTGTCTCTTTCAAGAAAAAGTTTCCTTTCTTCTGCATCATTTCAACATACCACTAGAATGCTTATCCAAAACTCATTACGCGGTTCAGAAGATGAACTCAAAGGCCTAAAAGAAAATGTCATTATCGGAAGATTGATACCAGCTGGTTCAGGTTTTGTTGGTAGTGAAAAATACAATATGATCAAAGACTTGCAAAAGAAGTTGGATATGGAGAATTAAAATTAATTCCTAAATTATGAAAAAATTAACCAATCTGTTCAGGATAATGGAACTGACCAGAGCCCAACCTCAATATGGTTACGCTCTGGCTGGTATTCAACAAGATGATTTGAGCAATTTGGCAGAACATCATTACCTAGTTACTTTTACAGCTTGGCAATTGGCTTCTCATGTTAAAAAAGCTGGAGCAAAAATAGACATTCAAAAAGTTTTAGAATTTTCCCTGATTCACGATTTGGGAGAATTATTCGGTGGAGATATAGCTATGCCATATGCGAAAGTAAATCCAAAAGCCAGAGTACATGCAAAGGCTTTTGAAGCAGAAAATCAAAAATTTCTTTCAAGATTTTTTGATAGTCAATCTGACCATTTTACAGCACTTAGCGACGAAATAATGGACGCCAAATCTGATGAAGCTATTATCTCAAAAGTAGCTGATTATATTGAAATCACTCACTATAAACAATATATAAAAGTTTTTTCAAAATTTGACGTTGATTTAGCTGGACCAAAACTTAAAGAAAAGATTAAAAAGATGAAAGACTCTGTTGCTAAAAAAGAATTAGCTAAATTTATTGATAATTGGGTTAAAGATATAACCAAAAAAGAATTACATGAAATATTGTATGAAAAATAAAATTAATATTTCTCTAAACCAATTATAAAATGGCTCACGAAATAGAAACAAAAGTACTAGACATTGATTCAGAGGAAATCAAAAAGAAACTCCTCTCTTTAGGTGCGAAAAAAATTCAAGATACCAGATTGGTTGTTGATTGGTATAGACCAAAGGGAATCAAAGAAGGAGAAGACCCTTGGTTTTTGAGGATCAGATCATATTCTGGTAAAAAACACGAAGTAACTTGGAAAGCTAAATCAGATATATTGGGAACAGCAAGAAAACATAAAGAAATTAATTTTGATATTACCGAACCAGAAAAACTGGCAGATTTGTTTGAAGAATTAGGTTTAGAAGAATATGCTCATCAAGAAAAAGATAGAACATCTTTTACTTACAAAAATTGGCAATTTGATATAGATCAGTATCCAAAGATGCCAGCTTTTTTAGAAATCGAGGGTAATAACGAAGAAAATGTGAAAGAAGGAATAAAGCTTTTAGGGCTAGAGAAAAATACCACATGGGCAAAAGGTGAGAGGATACTGATCCAAGATACTTATAATCTGGATTGGTATGATATGAAATTTTAACCAAACAAAGACACTATATGAAAAGATTTTTGGAATGGATAGGGATTAAAGAGAAAATTCACAAGAAAAGATTACCTCCAACTTTTGAAGAGCGAGAAATCTGGTGGGCAAGTTTGGGTGAAAATGTAGGACATGAGGAAAATGGTAAAGGAGATGATTTTGTACGACCTTTTGTTGTGATTAAAAAATTTAATAAAGAGTTGTTATTTGGTGTACCATGCTCTTCAATAATGAAAAATAATAAATATTATTTTAAGATAATAGTAAGAGCCGGTAATTTTAAAACAGCAGCTATGTTGTCACAAGTTAGAACGATTTCTTCAAAAAGATTATGGAAGGTAATAGACAAGATAGGGGAGAAACCTTTTGGACATTTAAAAACAGCCTTAGACAAGGCCGTTCTTAAATGATTGCCTCTCGCTTTCACGAGAGTATTGTCCCCAAAAGGGAATTTGTAAAGAAAGTATAGCAAAGCAAAAAATTATGTCAAGCCCATTTGTGAATAAGAAAACCAACAAAAAATAAATGTCAACAAACGTAGAACAAATAAAAGAAAAATTAGACATTGTGGATATTATATCTGGTTATATTAAGGTAGAAAAAGCAGGAATTAATTACAAAGCCAAGTGTCCTTTTCACAACGAAAAAACTCCTTCTTTTTTTATATCTCCAACTCGTCAAAGCTTTTATTGTTTTGGTTGTGGAGAAAAAGGAGACATTTTTTCATTTGTAGAAAAATTTGAAGGTCTTGATTTCAAAGGAGCTCTAGAGACTTTAGCAAGCAAAGCTGGTGTTGAATTAAAAAACTTCAAACAAACAAATGATGTCAAAGGAGAAAAAGATAAATTATTTGAAATAATGGAAAAAGCAACTCAAATATTTGAAAAACAACTAATAGAAAACAAAGAAGCTTTAAATGTTTTGAAAAAAAGAGGAGTGACGAATGATTCGATAGCTAAATGGAGGCTTGGCTTTGCTAAAAATGAATGGAGAAGTCTTTACGACAATCTACAAAATAATTTTTCTAAAGAAGAAATGCTAGAAGCGGGACTTATAAAAAAAACTGACAACGAAACAAATTCTGGACAAATAAAATATTATGATACCTTTAGAGATAGAATAATGTTTCCAATAAATGATAGCGCAGGTAGAGTAATCGCTTTCTCTGGTAGAGCCATAAAAGATCCTTCAACAGGTTCAGAACAAGAGAACAAGATTCCTAAATATTTAAACTCTCCAGAAACCAAACTCTTTTACAAATCAGAAGCTCTTTATGGATTTGATGTGGCTAAAAATCATATCCGAAAATTAGACTACACTGTTTTAGTAGAAGGACAAATGGACTTGCTAATGTCTCATCAAGTTGGTATTTTAAATACTGTTGCTTCTTCTGGCACAGCTTTAACAGAACTTCATCTAAAAAAAATAGGCAAACTTTCAAATAGAATTATTATTGCTTATGATTCTGATGATTCTGGAGAAAAAGCATCTAGAAGAGCCGCCGAGATGGCTATGGCTTTGGGGATGGAGATTAAAACGGTCTCATTACCAGAAGGAGAAGATCCGGCCTCAATCATAAAAAAAGACCCCGCCAAATGGAAAAAAGCCCTCAAAGAATCCCAGCATTTTATAGATTTTTCTTTAAATAAAGCTTTAGAAGAAAAAGAAGACCGAAATATAACAAAAGAGATTATTAAAAATGTCTTGCCTCTAGTCTCTCTTATCAAAAGTGAGATAGAAAAGTCAATATTTGTAAAAAAAATAGCTTTAAAGATGAAAGTACACGAACAAGATGTTTTAAATGATCTTAAAAAAATTGAAAAAAAAGAAGATCCTAATAAAGGAGAGGATCCATTTAAAAATTATTCAAAAATTGTAAATCTAGAACGCATCTTAGCTGGAATCATATTTTTAGAAGAATTTAATAAAAGTAAAAAGAGTAAAAATTTAAAAGAAAAATGGCAACAAATCGTAAATAAAGAAAAGGTAGAAGAAATTTTAGCAAATTTTGAAAAAAACAAAGAAGCTCTTATATTTGAAACAGAAGGTTATGGTGAAAAAGGAAGTTTAGACGAAATAGCAGAAGACATCTTAAAACGACTTGAATTAAAAAATTTAAAAACTAAACTTCAAAAAATAACTATCATTTTAGACGATAAAAATCTTTCAAAAAAAGACCAAAAAGAAACAAAAACAGATTTTAATAAAATACAAAAACGTATCAAAGAACTTAATAATTAATTAAAAATAAAATGCCTAAAAAAACAAAAAAGAAAGTGGTTAAAAAAGTGAAATCAAAAACAAAGGTAAAAAAAGTCAAAACTACCACAAAAAAGAAACCTCTAAAAAAGAAAGTGGTTAAAAAAGTGAAATCAAAAACAAAGGTAAGCTCCAAAAAAACAATTTCAGAAATAGAAGCAAAAAAAATAGAACTGATCATAAAAGGCAAAGAACGTGGCTTTATTACTTATAGTGAAATCTTGAAAGAATTTCCAAACATAGAAGATGATATTTTTCTCCTTGAAGGAATATATGAAGAATGTTCGGTAGCTGGTATAGACATTCTTGAAAGCGGTAAACTTTTAGATGAAAGTTCTTTGACCAAAAAAGATCCCCTCAAAGATGAAAATTCTCACGATTCTATTCAAATGTATCTAAAAGATATCGGTAAACATCCACTCATCTCTGGCGCTCAAGAAAAAGAGTTGGCTAAGAGAATAATAAATGGGGAAGAAGAAGTTAAAAATATTTTAGCCAGAGCCAATCTTCGTTTAGTTGTTTCCATTGCCAAAAAATATGTTGGACGAAGTTCTGATCTTACTTTACTAGATCTTATTCAAGAAGGAAATCTAGGACTCTTTAAAGCAGTTGACAAATTTGACCATACTAAAGGTTTTAAATTTTCTACTTATGCCACTTGGTGGATTAGGCAGGCCATTACCCGAGCTTTAGCTGACCAAAGTCGCACCATCAGAGTGCCGGTACATATGGTTGAAACTATAGCCAAATACAAACAGGTAGTAAGAAGACTATCTCAAGATCTTGGTAGAGACCCATTACCAGAAGAAATCGCCGTAGAAATGGACCTAGATCCTGAAAAAATTTATATGATTGAAAAGATTGACCAAGGCACCGTCTCTTTAGAGACTCCAGTTGGCAGTGAAGATAGTAGTAAATCAACTTTAAATGACTTTATGGCCGATGACAAAATAGTGTCTCCAGATCAAGAATCAAATCGCCGTATTATTCACGACCAACTCAAAGAAATACTAGCTGACTTACCCCCAAAAGAAAAGAAAATTATAGAAATGAGAAACGGTCTTATAGATGGAGTTTACCACACTCTAGAAGATGTCGGTAAAGAATTTGGAGTTACTCGTGAGCGTATCCGTCAAATTGAAGCTAAAGCATTAGAAAAAATGCGTCAACACGACAAAATAAAACGCTTGCAACATTTCTTTTAGAGCTTAACGGCTCAAATACCGGTATTTGAGCCGTTGGAGTAATTTATGATCTTATCTATAATCTGGAATCTCTTTTAAGACGAAAGGTTTAAACTTTCCTATAGACAATTCTACTGGTATTGAGTACTGGACCTTGGGAAATTTATCCTTACAGGTCATTGTATTGAAAAATATTTCTTTTATTTTTTCTTTAAAAATTATAATGTTAACCTTGAAATTCTTTTCAAGAATTTTTCCAATAAGTTCAAAAGAATGTGCTGTCATGAACTCGTCATATCGTAAACTATATTCTATAGATGACTCGACCCTATCGTTATCTTTTCCGTTGATCATATAGTTTTTAAAATCTGACAATCTTTTCTTTGTTCGTACCTCTCCATCAATTGTCACACTTCCAAAATCACGATAAATAATTCTACCAATTGAAAAATCTGGATTTATCTCTAGTAGGGTATTTTGAGCATGTGCTTGTAACAATAATCCTTTTTCAGAAGCAAAGTAATTAAAATGTCGTATCACAGGTTCAATTATTTTTGTAAGCGTGAAATCTAAAGGATCTACACTATTATGTCTTATGAGTTGAACAAGAAGTGGCTCATCTGAAGGATTGTTAATATCACTGGAGTAAAGTGCAAAAAATGGAATATATCCCCGATCTGTATTGTTTTTCGGGTACGGTTCGACGCTACGCACTACTGCTCCAATTTCTTCACCGTGTATAGTAGTGACTATTCCTGCAACCTCTGGTAAAAATGCAAAATCTTTTAATTGCATTGATTTTTCCGATAGTGCCTTCTCTATATCTTTTGTCACAGCCAAACCGTGAATGATCTGTTTTGACGACAATTTTCTCTTTGAACGAGCGATATATCTATTAATACTAAGTTTAAGAAAAACTTTTTTCTCTTTGGCGTCAACGAGAACAGTTCTCATAGAAGATGTTGGTATAACTTTAATATATTGAACTATTTCCTCCATTTTAATTTTTAGATCTTCCACAGTGTCTGGATGCATGGGGAAATGTGATTTTAAAATATTTGGTATTGAATTTACATCACCGTGTAGATTGATGGGAAAATTAAGTAAGGGTAATTCAAATCCATCATTTCTTGTCTGTGGATTGTATGATTTTGAAACTTCGCTGTAATTGGCAAGAACATGGTAGTCCTTGGTACAGACATATCGTTCTAAATATATGAGTGAATTAATCGGGTCTCTGATTATTTTTAGCGAAAGTTGCATAATATTATAAATATATCAATTTTAGTAAAATTAGCTAGATTATTTACTCCGACCAAAGAGCTTTATTAATATTAGCAAAAATATACTGGAATAATCTTACAAGGGTTGACCCTTGGGATACTTAACCAGATTTAAAACAATGGTAACCATTGTATTTTGAACACCATCAACAAAACTACACCACACTTTTTTAATGAAGAAGGGGAACCCTCCTTTGTATTATAGGTGAGGTTTGAAATTTAAGGGTGACCCTTTGGGGCAAAATCTTCAAGGGTCACCCTCTGGGAAAAAGCTTCCTTGTGTTAATATAGATTTATGATCACCAAAAAATTTAAAGAAGAATACGCCAAACTAAACCCTAAACAAAAAGAAGTAGTGGATGCTATAGAAGGACCAGTTATGGTAGTGGCAGGACCAGGGACTGGCAAAACCACTATTTTAACTCTACGAATTGCAAATATTTTACTTAAAACAGATACTCCGCCATCTGGAATCTTGGCTCTTACTTTCACTGAAGCCGGAGCCAAAGCTATGAGAGTCAAACTCCGCAAAATAATCGGAAATAGAGCCCTAGAAGTGCCAATACACACCTTTCATGGCTTTGCAGCCAGTGTCATCGCTGAATTTCAGGACCATTTCGCACATCTATCTAAATCCAAACAAATTACTGACATAGAGACAGAACAGCTTTTGCGAAATATTTTAAATGAAAAAAAATTTAATAAACTAAGACCCATAGGAGACCCTGATTTTTATATTGCTAAAATAATTGGAGCGATTAGTGACGCCAAACAAGAAGCTTGGACACCTGAAATACTCAAAAGTTTTGCTCAAGATGAAATAGAGAGAATAAAAAATAGCCCAGATTCAATATCAACTCGTGGCAAAAGTAAAGGAGGATTAAAAGCAGAAGCTTTAACTCATATCAAAAAAGCCGAAAGGACCATTCTCTTTGCTGATGTTTATGAAAATTATGAAAAAAAGAAAACGGAAGAGAGAAAAATTGATTTTGATGATTTAATTTTTGAATTACTTCAAGCTTTACGTAAAGATGAACTTTTACTTCAAAGTCTGCAAGAAAAATTTTTATATATTCTTCTAGACGAGCACCAAGATACTAATGATGCTCAAAACCTTATCGTAAAAACTATCGCAGATTTTTTTGAGACTCCAAATCTATTTGTAGTAGGAGACGAAAAACAAGCTATTTATCGATTTCAAGGAGCTTCAATTGAAAACTTTTTAAATTTCCAAAAAACATGGGATCAAATGAAAATTATTTCTTTGGTAGACAACTATAGATCTCATCAATACATTTTAGACACTTCATTTAAAATGATTGAACAAAACTATAAAGAAGGGGAACATTTTGACCTACGCACAAAACTTAAATCAGGAACAAAAGAGGTAGCCAATCCTTTAGATTTAGTGATTGCTCCAAATCTAGAAACAGAAGAAACTTATTTGGTAAAAAACCTCCAAAAAATTTTAAAAGAAAGTAAGGACAGCAGTATCGCCATCATCGTCCGTAAAAATAGTGAAGTAGCAAAAATATTTTCTATACTTGAAGCAAATGATATCCCAGCTAAAGCAGAGAGGGGAGCAAATATATTTTCACATCCAGTAGGTGCTCTTTATTTTTCACTTCTAGATTTTTTTAGAGATCCAGGAAACATCGAAGCTTTGGCTCAAACTCTTGTTTCAGGATTATGGGATTTAGATTTTGCCAAACAAACAAGATTAATAAAGCTTATTAAAAGTGGAAAAATGGCTGAAATAGAAAAAGAAATCCCTATACTTTTTAAAATACAAAAAAAACTGACAGATACTGCCCCTTTGGAATTTCTTTATCTAGTAGCAGATTTATCTGGTTTTACTCATATGGTGATTTGTAGTCCCATTGGGACAGAAGTTTGGCGGGGCATAATTAGTCTGGCTGAAGATTTGACTAAAACTGAAAAAATTGAAGACCCAAAAATTTTAATTGAAGCATTGTTGGCTTATAAAAAATCTGCTGAAAGACGCACCATTAAAATAAACACGGGTCAAGCTTTATCCCAAATCACAATAATGACAGCTCATAGCTCTAAAGGTTTGGAATTTGATTATGTTTTTTTGCCTTATGCAGTAGAAGAATCTTGGATCAAAAAAAATCATAACTCTTATTTTGTTTTACCAAAAGAAAAAAAGATGGATGATAATATTCGTGACGAAAGACGTCTTTTTTATGTCGGTCTTACTAGAGCTAAAAAACACGTCTCCATCAGTTTTCATAATGAAGACAATCTTGGTAAAGTTATGACTCCACTACGTTTTATAGACGAACTCGATCAAAACTTCATCAAAAAAATAAAACTTGAAAAAACAAATAAAGTAAATATAAAAAGAAATTTAACCAAAATAGAAGCCAAACAAAATCAAGAAAAGATAGAATATGCCAAACAAGTCCTGCTCGAAAAAGGCCTCTCTGTCACCGCCTTAAATCACTTTATGGATTGTCCAAACAAATTTTTCTATAAAAGTATTTTAAAAATACCAGAAGCTCCAAACGCTAACTCCGAAAAAGGTAATGCTATGCATGAAGCTATGTCTAATATTTGGCAAAGTAAAAATAAAAAAATCAAACAAATAGAAAAAATAATCATTGATACCGTAAATGAATATTTTAGATATT
Organism: Candidatus Zambryskibacteria bacterium RIFCSPLOWO2_01_FULL_35_19; assembly: GCA_001825335.1. Lineage (GTDB taxonomy): Bacteria > Patescibacteriota > Minisyncoccia > Phycocordibacterales > WO2-35-19 > WO2-35-19. The sequence goes on along the minus strand of MHWA01000015.1, from coordinate 4,516 downwards.
CACTACTACCACTTTTAGAAAAAGAAACCGTTTTAGAAGAACTAGTAGCAGATGCACCAATAGTAGCTTTAGCTCTAGTGGAGCATTTTAAGGAGGCAGGTAAAGTCTCTACTGAAAGTTGGGTAGAAAATTATTTTTCCTATCAATCTTCTATCAAAAACAGTGAAAAAATAGAAATAAAACTTCATGGGAAATTGGATGTGATAAGAGAACAAGAAAACAAAATTTTTATCTATGATTACAAAACCAGAAAATCTTTGAGTCTAAATGCTATAAAAGGTGAGACTGCCAATGGCGATGATAATTATTTCCGCCAGCTTATTTTTTATAAAATACTTTTAGAAGAGAGTTCTAAATTCAAAAACAAATTTATAGAACCAGCTTTAATCTTTATAAAACCTGATAGCAATGGTCGTTGTCCGATAGTTTCTTTACCAATAGAAAATACTGATACCGAAAGAGTAAAAAATGAGATAACAAACCTAATAAAAAATGTCTGGTCAGGAGACTTCCTCACCAACATCTGTGATGATAAAGATTGCCAGTATTGTGGATACAGAAAATTATTGACTTAAAATCAAATCAATAGCGGTTTTGATTTGGATGTAAGGATAAGCTCCTTCAATAGTGTGGTACTCGTTTGTTTTAGTATCTATGATGATACTGTGTGGAGTGCCAGTGATGCCGATTTCTTGAGCGTTTTGAATATCAAAATTTACTTTAGGGTCAAATTCTCCACTTTCTAAACAAACATTAAAAGCAGTAGAAGATAGTCCGACTTCTGTGGCTATTTTGGTAAGTTCGGCTGGATCTAAATCATTATTTGATGGAGTAACTTCATAAAGCTTGTTGGTATATTCCCAAAACTTGCTGTTGCCACCGAGATTGCCAGCGCATTCTTGAGCTACCGCCTCATTAAAAGATTTGGAGTGAAGTTCAGCGATAGGGAAATGTCTATAAACCCAAGCTACTTTTTCTTCTTTGCCGTATTCTTGCATAATAGTGAGCATAGTGTTATGAAATATTTTACAAAATGGACATTCGGTATCTGAATATTCAACCACCAAAATCCTAGCATCTGAACTTCCTAAAATATGGTCATTAACATCAATGGGACGAATAGTTTCAGCAATATTTTCAGAAGTTAGTTGCTGTCTTTGGGTAGGAGTAGGATTTTCTTTGGTGATTTTGCCATTCCAATAAATACCTCCAGCGATAAGGAGTCCGGCGATGATAATTGACAAAGGAAGTGATATTTTTTCAGACATAATATTTGGATTATTTTTAAGTATCTAAATTATACCATATCTATTTGTTGATTGGTTAAAATGGAAGAGTGTGGTTAAGAGCAGAAGAAGATGAAGTAGAAGTTTCCCATTTTGAAGTATCTAACTTGACTTCGTTTAAATTTGGACCCTCTTTAAAAATAAGTTTGCCGTTTTTTAAAGCATATTCATATGCATCTTTAGTGATACGAACATCATCTAGACAATATTTTATAACCTTCTCTATTTTACCTTCTCTCCACCATTTGACTGCATCTAGACCACCGCCACTTTTACCTATACCAAAAGTCCCTTCGGCTATCTGATCCAACTTCATTCTTCTACCGGCAGACTCACGCAATTCTTTTAAAAGATCTAAACTTTTTATTTTAAACAAATCACCGGGATAATATTTGTTGAGAAGGGGAATATCAAAATGATCTCCGTTGTAAGTAATAAACATATCTGTCCTTTCAATAATTTTCCAAAGGTCACCAAATTGCTCCTCTGTAAAAGAGCTATATTTATCATTTTCATATTCATAAACACAAACCACTGATATATCCAAATCAACCGGATCATTTGACCCTACATCTTGAAAAATATTTGAAGTCTCTATGTCAAAAACTACTTTGCGCATAAATAAATTTCTTAAATTTTTAGAAAATGTTTAATGAAATGCCTTGCGAGGCTGACGAGCCGAGCACGAGGAATTTTTCAGCAGAAAAATATCCGTGCATTTCAGTGAATATTTTCTAAAAATTTAACAATGTCACCAACACTCCCTGACTTTTCTTCTCTGGTTTCTGTATTTCTAACAGTAAAATTTTGATTTTTGATTTCTTCTTCACCGACAGTCATCACAAACGGAATATGCCTTTTATCTAATGATTTGAGTTGGTCAGGTAACTTTTTGCCTGAAATATCAATAGCCACATTGACTCCACCTTCTCTAAAAGTTTTAGCTATTTTATAAATTTCTTCTATATCAGTATTAGAAACAACACAAATACAAAGACTAGCAGTTGAATTTATTTCAGGCAATAATTTATGAGTCTCTAAAAAATCTCGCATAGTCACATCTCCCATACCAAAACCAAAAGCAGAAACATTCTGATTAGTAAAACTTCCTATCAAATCATCATACCGACCACCACCAAAAAGAGAACGCGGATTTTCTTTATTAGTATCAAAAACCTCAAAAACAGTCCCAGTATAATAATCAAAACCACGAGTAAGTGTAGGAGTAAAGACTACATTAGAGACTCCTCTATCCCGCAAAATATTGACTACTTCATTTAGATTTTTGGCCGCCTCACTTTCTTTTAATGTTACTAGCAAACCTTCACCAAGATAAAGATTTTCTAACAATTTTTCGGCACTTTCTTTTCCTATCAAAACCACTAGTGAATGTCTAAAATCATCATCAGAAAATTTTTCTTTTTTATCTATCAGTCTATAAACAAACTGTTTTTTATCTTCATTTATTTTTATTTTTTTGAAAACATCATCTAAAAGTAGTCTATTATTTATCCTGATTTCAAAATCTTTTTCATCAGCTCCAAACTTTTTCATTATGTCATATGCCATAGAGATGACTTCTAGCTCTGCTAAAATACTTGAAACTCCAAACAAATCAACATTGAGTTGCCAATGCTCACGCAGACGCCCTCGTTGAGGTTTTTCGTATCTAAAAAGATTGGGGATAGAGTACCAACGGATAGGGAGAGGGAGTTCTTGTATCTTAGCCGCTATCATCCTTGTTACCGTAGGAGTCATTTCGGGTCGTAGAGCTACCTCTCTATTTCCTCTATCAGTAAAATAATAAATTTGCTCTTTGATTATTTCCTCGCTTGATTTTGATTTATAAAGTTCTAATGGTTCTAAAATAGATGCTCCATATTCCTCATAACCCCAAGACTCTGACACCTCTCTCATTATTTTAAAAATATGATTCTGGACTGCTTGATCTTGTGGATAAAAATCCCGCACCCCTTTGTAGCTTTCAGTTGATATTTTTTTGTTGCCTATACCAAACATCTTGTCTTGAATTATAAGAGATTCAACTAAAAATAACAAGAAAATCTATAAAATGAGAGAGCCACGAGAAACATAGCTCCTCGTGACTTTAATGGGACAAAGAACGAAATGGGTAGATAATGGTCTGTCTTACCAAAACAAAAAAATTCTTCGCCTTGGCTAATTCCTCCTTCACTTTCTCCGGCGGAGAAGTTTTGTTTTCTACCTCTTCTTCATATATCTGAACCCATGTGGCATTGTCGGGCAAACCAACAGCTCTGGCTTTTTTCACTCTGTTCATTTCATCCTGAGCTTCGATTTCCTCTGGACTCAGACCAGCTATAGTTGCTGGTTGATTTGCAGGAGTTTTAAAAGACTCCTCAACAGTCTGACCTTGAGTTTCTTGCCCTTGAACAGCGGCTTCTCCAAAACAAACAATGAGAAGCCACAAAGCAAGGAGCAAGAAAAGTTTTCTGGCAAACCAGTTTCCAATGATAAACATATATCACCTCCATTATTTAATATAAAATAAATATATATAATGTCAAGTTGTGGTTACAAATAAACCTAAATTAATCTTTTATTTCTAAAAGCAAAACCAGAACTTGATTTTAGATACATCTCAAAACTCACGGCTTTTTCTTTATTTAAAAATGCAGAATACCAAACTAATTTAAATGGGGCTTTGGTAGAAGAATACCTAACAGCTTTTTTATTGTGTTTAACAAGACGCTCTTTTAAATCTTTTGTTGAACCAATATAGAAACTTTCATCTTTTAAGCTTTTTAAAATATAGCAATAATACATATAGAAATTATCCCACAAGTGAGATGATAATCCCACGTCGCCTTGATTTCATCAAAGCTTTGCGGGACACTTCGCACTATTTTTATGAGGGAAAAATTGACGAAGTGGTGGTGCTTGCACCGCGAAAGTTCCCCACTTCGCGCATTAGCGCTTCGCGGGGCACTACTCCGTATTGCGAGTATTTCGTGTTGCAGAAGTGGTGTTTACACCGCGAAGCTATTAGAGCATAGCGTAAATAGCGTAGTGGTGGACCGTACAGGATTCGAACCCGCCACCTCCTCAGTGCAAATGAGGCGCTCTACCAAATGAGCTAACGGCCCTCTTTAAAGCATTAAGAATATAACATATTTTAAAACAAAAACAAAACTATTTTCCTAAAGTTTTAGAAAGAAGATGAGAGAGAAATTCTTTGATATTGCCACCGA
>MHWA01000014.1 GCA_001825335.1 Candidatus Zambryskibacteria bacterium RIFCSPLOWO2_01_FULL_35_19 | reverse complement strand
AAGAAAATAATTCTGGAAATATTGAGGATATAGGCGCTCAAAAGGGCGTTATTTCGCGCTCTATCGTGAGCGAAATGAAAAAATCTTTTATTGACTATGCTATGTCTGTCATCACTGACAGAGCTTTACCTGATGTTCGTGATGGTTTAAAACCTGTTCACCGTCGTATTCTTTATGCTATGCATACTATGGGTCTTTCATCATCTGCTAAGACTAGAAAATCAGCTGCAGTAGTCGGAGAAGTGTTAGGTAATTATCACCCTCACGGTGATACTTCTGCTTATGAAGCGATGGTTAAAATGGCTCAAGACTTTGCCATCAGATATCCACTTGTTATCGGTCAAGGCAACTTTGGTTCTGTCGATGGAGACAATGCAGCGGCAATGCGTTATACCGAAGCTAAAATGAGTAAGGTGGCTAGTGAACTTATGCGTGACATAAACAAAGAGACAGTGGATTGGGTGCCAAACTATGACGCAACCAAAAAAGAACCATCAGTTTTACCAGCTGTCGCTCCGCAACTTTTACTCAATGGCACTTTAGGTATTGCTGTCGGTATGGCAACCAATATTCCTCCTCATAACCTTCGCGAAGTAGTAGATGCCACTTCTTTTCTCATAGACAATAAAGAGGCCACTACTGAAGATTTGTTGCAATTTGTGCAAGGACCAGACTTTCCGCTTGGAGGCGTTATTTTCAATACTAAAGATATTCATCACGCTTATGCTACCGGACGAGGCGGTATCGTTGCTCGCGGTGTGGCAGACATAGTTGAAGATAAAAATACCACTCAAATAATAATTAGCTCTATTCCTTATAGAGTAAACAAAGCGGAGCTCATAATAAAAATTGCTGACTTAGTCCGAGAGAAAAAAATTGATGGTATCAAAGGCATCAGAGATGAATCTACCAAAGATATCAGAATAGCTATTGACCTTAAAAATGGTAGCCATCCCCAAAAAGTTTTAAATTATCTTTATAAACACACTCAACTTGAAGATGCTTTTCATTTGAATCTAGTAGCTTTAGTTGATGGAGTGCCTCAAACTCTCTCTTTAAAAAGCATTTTAGAAGAATTTGTAAAACATAGACAAATTGTAGTTAGAAGAAGGACCGAATTTGATTTGCGTGAAGCTGAAGCTAGGGAGCATATCTTGCTTGGACTTAAAAAGGCGCTTGACCATATAGACGAAATTATTAAATTAATCAAGAAATCAAAAGACGTAGAAGAGGCGCGAGCCAACCTGATGAAAACTTTCAAGTTTTCCGAACTTCAAGCTAACGCTATTTTAGAGATGCGTCTGCAAAAATTGGCTGGTCTTGAAAGACAAAAAATAGAAGATGAGTTAAATGAAGTTCAAAAATTGATAGGCGAGCTAAAAACTATCTTGGCTAACCCTAAGAAAATACTTTCAATTATCAAAAAAGAGCTTTCAGATATTTCTGAAAAATATGGAGATGATAGAAGGACCAAAGTGATTAAAGGTGGAGTTAAAATCCTATCTGTTGAAGATTTAATCGCTGATGAAGAAAATACTCTCATATTGACTGCTGGCGGTTATGTTAAAAGGACCAGTCCAGACGAATACAAAAAACAAAAACGCGGGGGAGTTGGGGTGATTGATTTAGATACCAAAGAAGAAGATTTTGTTATCAATTTTTTGACTGCCAACACTCATTCTGATCTCATCTTCTTTACTGACCTTGGCAAAGCTTATCAAATAAAAATGTATGAACTTCCAGAAGGCAAAAGAGCCACTCGTGGTAAATCTATTATGAACTTTATTTCTCTTTCTGAAGGTGAAAGAGTTACTTCTATTTTGCCGATGCCTAAAAACTTGAAAGAAGATAAAGACCTTTCATTGATGATGATTACCGAAGGTGGTATTGGCAAAAAAGTTAGCGCTTCTAGTTTTCACGATGTTAGAGCGAATGGTATTATCGCTATCAAACTTGGCGAAAAAGATAAGTTAATCTCTGTTTCTGGAGTGGTTAAGGGAGATTCTGGCATAGTAGTTACCTCTAAAGGCCAATCAATAAGGTTTAAAGAAGGAGATGTCAGAGAAATGGGCCGAACCGCCGCAGGAGTAAGAATAATAAAATTAAAAAAAGGTGACAAAGTGATTGGCGCTCATGCTATCCCCAAAGAAGCTGAAAAAGATGCAGCCCTTCTTACATTAGGGACCAATGGTTATGGCAAGAAAACCATCATCACTGAATATAAGATTCAAAAGAGAGGTGGCTCTGGTATAAAGACCAGCAATGTTACTGCTAAAACAGGCGAAATAATATCTTCTACAGTGGTGACTGGCTTAGAAGAAGAAGCAGTAGCTATGTCAAAAAAGAGTCAAGTTATCAGATTAAGTCTTTCTGAAATACCAACCCTCGGACGTTCTACTCAAGGTGTTCGTATTATGAAGCTTCGTGCCGGCGACTCCATCGCTTCCTTTATCTGTCTTTAATTTCTAAACATATTGCCAAGAAGATGCCGATCTCGGTAATTGTGGATAATGGTAGTTCACAGTTTGAGTGAGACGGTTTTGATTTGAATGTTATATAATATAAGTATGACAAAGTTTCAATTGGTTTTGACTGGGATTTTTGGAGTATTTCTAATCGTAGGAGTGATAATATTTTCTTCTTATAGAGGGAGTCTTGGAAATGCAATCTCAATAGAGATATGGGGCACTATGCCTCAAACCACTTTCAATGAAGCTATCAAAGCAACGTCTCTTCACCAAAGCAAAGAATTTACTCTTCAATATGTTCAGAAAACTGAAGAAGAATTTGATGCTAGTTTTATAGAAGCTTTAGCTTCTGGTAATGGTCCAGATATCTTTATGTTGGGAAGTGAAAAGATACTCAAGCACCGCAACAAAATATTTGCTATTCCGTATGAAGCTTTTACTACTAGGCAATTTAAAGACTCTTTTATAGAAGGAGCTGAAATTTATATGGCGCCAGAAGGATTTTTAGCTTTGCCCATAACGGTCAACCCACTGGTTATGTATTGGAACAGGTCTATCTTTACTGAAGTTAAAATCACTGAACCTCCAAAATATTGGGATGAGTTTTATAATTTAGCCAATCAGATATCTAAAAAAGATGGTGCTTTAAATATATCAAGAAGCTTGGTAGCTTTTGGTGAATTTGGAAACATCTCTCATGCCAAAGAAATTGTTATAAACTTGGCAATGCAAGCGGGGACGCCTGTTACTATCTGGGGCAGTAACAACAAAGCTTTAAGCGTCTTTGCTGACTCTTTCAACAAATCAACCATTCCAGCTGAAGCGGCAGTCAATTTTTATACCGAATTTAGCAATCCAGCCAAATCCTCATACTCTTGGAATCGTTCTTTAAATAATTCTACCAACTACTTTTTAGGAGGTGACTTGGCTTTGTATTTTGGTTTTGCTAATGAAATAAGCAATCTTCAAATTAAAAATCCAAATCTAAATTTTGATGTGGCATCAGTGCCTATTTCTAGGGAGGGCGGAGTTAATGTCTCTTATGCTAATTTTAATTCTTTTGCTATCACCAAAGCTTCTAAAAAGATAAGCGCCGCTTTTTCTGTTATTTCTATTTTAACTGGCAAAGAAGGGGCGATGGCTTTTAGTAAAGCTTTAAGATTGCCACCAGCAAGAAGAGATCTTTTAGGACAGAAACAAATCAATTCATATGAGAGTGTTTTCTATGATAGTGCTATCCGAGCCAAAGCTTGGCTTGATCCGTCCAAAGGAGAAAGTGATATCGTCTTTAGAAATATGATAGAATCAATCACAAGCGGTAGAGCTAGGACGGGAGAAGCTGTCAATCGAGCTCATAGAGAACTCTCTACCTTATTATTAAAATGAAAAAACCATTAATCAAAAATATTTTAATTTTTTCGTTATTTTTTCTTTTTATTATGATACCTTTTTTAGTTTCTGCTCAAGGTGGTTTTATACCTTGCGATGGTGGTCTTAGTGACGAATGCGGTTATGATGATTTATTGATACTGATAAATAATGTAATAGATTGGATTATAAAGATTTCAGTCCCGATAGCGGCGGGTGTTTTTGCTTGGGCTGGTATAAAGATGATGATACATGGCGATAATCCAGGCAAAAGATCAGAGTCTATAAATACAATGAAGAAAGTTTTTATTGGTTTTGTTTTTATTTTATCAGCTTGGATTATTGTAACCACTATCACAAATGCTCTTTTGAGTGATAAAAATGGTTTTAAAGATGCAGTGCCAGTCCAAGGAGTCAAATAATTAATCAATTTTTATATATAAAATTATGTTTAAATTTTCAAAAAGTTTTTTTAAAATTTTAATTCCAATTGTAGTTGTCATAGTTTTAGTAATGCCGATGTTTGTGTTGGCCGCAAATGGCGATGGTGGAGGTGATACGGGAGGCGATGGTGGAGGGACTACTGGTTCTGTCCCCCCAATAAATTCATCAATAGAAATAAAAAATCCATTTAAAGAAAATACCATTGAAGGTTTGATAACCACCATTATTAAAGATATTTTAATACCTATCGGTAGTGTGGTAGCTGTGGTAATGGTTATGTATGCTGGATTTCTTTTTGTAACGGCTAGAGGTGATGCGGCACAAATAACTAAAGCAAAGGATGCTCTACTCTGGGCGGTTATAGGTGCGGCCATACTTTTAGGTGCTTGGATTATATCGCAAGCCATCGGCAAAACTATTAGTCAATTAAGAGTATAAAAATGGATTTAACAGCGATTATAAGTTTGTTTATAAATATAGGGCTTAGAATAATACCATTTTTAGGAACGGTGGCCTTTCTTGTATTTGTTTTGGGTATAGTCAAGTTTATAAAATCTGCCGGTAGTGAAAAAGAAATAAAAGATAGCAAAAATTTAATTATCTGGGGGATTGTAGGATTACTTATTTTGGTAAGTATTTGGGGTATAATTTCTTTTACTATGGGTGAATTTGGTTTTAGAGGAGGAGTGATTATTCCTCAAATTCATTTTTAATATATGATAAAAATATCAAAAATAATAGTAATACTTCTCTTTTTTCCATTATTTGCATCTGCCGCTGGAGTTATTGACCTTATAGATGCGGCCTCTGGCATAGTTAGCGAAGTGCTTATACCACTTGCTTTTGCTTTAGCTCTCTTTTATTTTTTCTGGGGAGTAGCCAAATACATAAGGACCAGTGCTGGTGATGAAAAAGGAGCCGAAGAAGGAAAGAAGATTATGATTTGGGGTATCGTCGGTCTCTTTGTAGCTTTTTCAATTTGGGGTATAATTACCTTTATCCAAAGTGAGCTTGGTATTCCAGAAGTTGAAAATCCAGCAATTCCCAGAGATATAATTACCACTAAAATTTATTAATATTAATATTTAAAACTTATGTTAAATAAAATTTATAAAATCATTTTATCTTCCGTATTTGTTTTATTTCCCGTTTTTTCTTTTGCCCAACTAAAGGAGACTGGAAAATTATTTTGGGAAGCTAAATATATTGTGACAGATATGCTGGTCCCGCTTGCTTTTATTCTAGCCCTACTTTTCTTTTTCTGGGGTATTGCCAAGTATATACGCTCTGCTGGTAGTGAAAAAGATGAAGGCAAAAAAGTAATGGTGTGGGGTATAGTAGCTCTCTTTGTGATGGCCTCTGTCTGGGGACTCGTCGCTTTCCTTCAAGGTGAGCTTTTGGGTGGCTCTGGACCAAATTCTATACCTATACCAACTATTGGTGGGGATGGTGGAGCTGATAATACTGAAGCCTGGAATGCCGCTTCGCCTTAATTATATTACGTTGTGGATTACTTTTGGTTGAAATTAAGTATAAAAATGATATTATTATAAAGCAAATTAAAAATGGTCGTTTATTTAATTATTAATTATTAATTTAAAATTATATGAAAAAATTAGCGTTAATTGTTGGAGCTTTGGCTTTCCCTCTTGTCTCTTTTGCTCAAGGTTTAACTGCACTAAGAGGTTTAATTGAAGATTTGGGTGGTATTGTGGATATAATCATACCAATTGTTTTTGCCCTCGCTATTCTTGGATTCTTTTATGGTTTGGTTAAATACATTTTTGGCGCAGATCATGACAAGGAACAAGCCAAAAAGACAATGATTTGGGGAGTGGTGGCTCTCTTTGTGATGGCCTCTGTCTGGGGATTGGTTCGATTTATCGGTGAAAATGTAGGAATAGGCACAGATACAGGTGCTCCTGATGTTGGCAATCTTATTCCTAATGAAGTTGAATAAACTTGCTCTAAAATACAAAAATAAAACTGCTTTAAGGCGGTTTTATTTTTGTATTTTTTTTAAGAAGAGATATAAACTTTTATATCTTGCAATTTTTGAGTATTAAAAATAAAATGTAGTTATGTTAGCCGCTACAATAACAGCTGTAACAGATCTTTTAGGTCAGATAGCTATTTTGATATTAAATCCACTCATAGTGCTTGGTTTTGTTGTTGCCACTATATATTTATTTTATGGGATAGTGCAGATGATTTGGGGAGCCGATGGTAATGATTTAGATAAAAAAAAGACCAATGTTATGTATGGAGTAATTGGGCTTTTTATAATGTTTTCTGTTTATGGCATTTTAAGAATTGTTTTGGCTACTTTTGATATTCCCTGTGAACTATTTTTTTGTTAATATTTTTTACAAACAAAAACCCCATCGGAGCAAAAGACTTACGCCTTTTACTCGATGGGGCTACGGAGGACCTCTGTGCTGTCGCATAATGCCCTCCTAACTTTTCGGAGTGAGAGTGATTTTGATGATCACCGGCTCTTTCTCCAACGATTGCACCCGCATCTTTATTGCTTTGGGTACGCGGAGAAATTCCTCCGACGGAAATTCTCCCAGAATCACCTTCCCGTCTTGGGTGGTGAATTCTGCGCGATACTTCTCTTCTTTTTCCGGACTGACCCGCCCAAAATCATATCGGTGGTTGTTTGGGAACGAGAAGTAGTTGCTCCATTCTCCAACTGGGGCTTCCAATGTGACTATCAGAGTCCCAGTGCTGGTTACCAATGATCCCCAGCAGGCGACTGAAGCGGTCCATGGGGCTGTGCCGTACTTCTTGTACAAGTACTCGGCGGCTGCCCGATTGTGGGCTTCGCTCCGCTCCACATCGAGCGATTCGTCTGGACCCAAACTCCCATCAAGTTTCATTTCGGCTTCAAGGAGTTTGAGCTCCTCGCTAACGTCCGGATCACCGATATGAATCTGCCACTTTCCAACCGCACCGGTGCCCCAAGGGGCATCCTGCGGATTTCGGACTGGAGTTATTCCGTCCTCAAGAAAATGCCTACCGCTTCCGGGAGCGCCGGTACCAGTCTCGCAGCCATCGAGGACTGCTAGGGTATAGCTGACACTTCCGGCTTGTGTCCCTCCCAATTGTGGAGAGAAACCGGGGGTGATAGTTGCTTCGTTAGAACTTCCAAAAGGCCAACCTTTTTCTTGGAAATATTTCCAAGTGATGGTAGCAAGTCCCAATATCAGCATTGCGGTGATTATTTTTGCTAATCTTTTGGCCGTCGGATGGTCTGATTCAGTTTCTTTTCCATCCTTATCTTTCACTTTAACAGTGAGAAAATAAAGAATTGTCCAAAACCCAATATTGAAGATTAACCAAGTATACCACTTGTAAGCAAGTATATCCCAAAACCAGGGAATCATTGCCCAGACCACCAAGTTGAAGATAGCTAGTCCATACACTATCAGCAACTTAGTATGCGTCAGCCATGACCATCTACTTTCTTCTTCCTTTTTTGTCTTTATGTCTTTGTTTTTTTCGGAAGAAGAGGTGGGTTTTAGGTTTTTGATGAGTAGAAGAACAATACCTCCTACTACCAAAACCATGGACAAAAAACCGATCAAAATCGGAACTATCTGATCAAGCATGATAAGGAGCCTCCTCTATCTATTGTATCATATTTATAAAATAAAGTCAACAAAAAGCCGAGGGGTTACCTCGGCTATACGAATCAAGTGTAAAGAAAGATTATTCTCCACTATCTGTCGGAATGGCAATGACAGGTTTTTTACCTTTTTTGCTCTTGCCTTGACGATCTCCTTCAACATAGGTTCGCAGGTTTTGTAGTGCGCCAACTTGTTGTGAGTGAAAGATGTCAGGACCGTTAGGGATACTAGACACCGCACCAACAACCATTTCTGCCGCCTTCTGCTTTGCCTTAGCTTCTGTTTCAATGCGATATGCCTCTGCATCTGCGGCAATTCGCACTCTTTCAGCTTCTTGTTCAGCTTCGTATTTTCTAGTCAGAAGCTCTCTATATTTGGCGGCTGCATCTCCTGCTGGTTCAATCGATTGGATTTGCACCAGTTCTACATTAACCCCAAATCGTTCTTTGAAGTTTTCCAACCTGCTGTGTAAAGCTTTAGCTAGCTCTTCAGAGGAAGTTTCAGAAAGTGCTCCTATTGTGCCAACAGGAAGAGCCGTACTGGGATCCCCTTCAGGTGGAGCAAACAACTCTCTAATGTTTTGGGTACCGATGTATACTCTAGTGGTACCCTCTGTTTGGTTTGTGACAGCCTCTAGCCAGTGCTGGACCCTATACAGGGCCTTGTAGGGATTGGTGATGGAAATCGTCAATAGAAAACTGACATCAACTGGAATTCCTTCCTTGGTTTCTGCCGACAGCACCTTGACGAAATACACATCACTTTGTACTAAAACATGGCTAATTGGCTCATCGTGCGAGATTGGTGCTTTGGTAGTAGAAACCGTACCATCAGATTTCTTTGGATAACCCCACTCTATCCAGGTCATCCTATACCGTTGAATTTCGGCAAATGGTGGGACACCGATCAGATATACACCCTCAAACAACCTCAACAATTTTTCAATAACGGTCTTGTTTTTGCGAGGCCACTGGCTAGCATGGATCAATTCCCAGTACTCAGCTTCTTGCGGATCAAATCTAAAAGAAGCATTGCGGTGATCTTTGAATAGCTCACCTTGGAATATATGTCCAGCATAGTTCATGATGAACTTCCGAAATTTCTTATTCCAGATTACTGGTCGTGCTTGACCCTCTGCCGTTGTGGCAAAAAACCACTCCAATTCTGCCATCTTTCTAACAATGAAAGGTGACAGAATTAATACGGCAGGGAATGTGAGAACAACAAGTGTCGCCAACATCACAGCAAACATTAGTTGCCAATTCATAATTCTGCTCCTCCTTCAATCTTTTTGCAGTCAAAGAACTGCTTTTCCGTTTATAACTATATCACAAGCTGTTTAAAAATGCAATCCCATTAGAAATCGCGGAAATATTATTTCCTATTTCTAACGGGATAAAGCAAAAACCGACCTTGCGGACGGTTTTTGCACTGTGTCCCGTGATTGCAAAGCAATTTTACGGGATATTTTAGGTTTTCATTCTCATAAGCCGAATTCTGTTTTACCACGCCGAAGCTTTAAGCGAAGGCGGGTTTTCCAGCAATTTATCTAGGATTTAGATTACTCTAAAACTCGAGCGGCACTTCCACACAAAGGTGGACACGGCCTTGCACTCCAGTAAGTATTTTGCCGTTTCAGCCGGACTTAACCGGATCGTTTCTGTTCGCAACTCTACCAACTTTGCCCACTGAAAGTGGTTGCAAAATTGAGTATCTTGAGCTTGTCGAAGGATTGTCCCTCGATATACTCGGGACGCTCAATTTTGTACTCACTCTTAGTGAACAAAATTGGCGACGGGTATTACCCGCTACCGTTTGAATCGCCACAAGGGCGAGTAAATGTTCGGACTTTCCTCCCTAACTAAAAAAGTTAGAGTAGCTGTCGAAACGAAAACCTAACTGCATTATATCATTTATTACAACAAACACAATATTAGGACGCTCCTCCTTTGCATAAAGCTACGGCGGGACAAGTAAGCGTTTAGTATAGAATTATTTTAAAAAATATTGTGTAATTTTGTGGGCAAGAGAGGACTTGAACCTCCACGCCTTGCGGCACTAGCTCCTAAGGCTAGCGTGTCTACCATTCCACCACTTGCCCGACTGAAATAATATAACATAATATGAAGCAAGTTCATATTTTTCTATCATGTCCGCTCACTAGGATTCGAACCTAGGACATTCTCCTTAAGAGGGAGCTGCTCTACCAACTGAGCTATGAGCGGGCTGGTGCTCGGGGCGGGAGTTGAACCCGCAAGGTCTTGCGACCAAAGGATTTTAAGTCCTTCGTGTATACCAATTCCACCACCCGAGCAATTATTTGTCAAGTTATTTTATTTCTTAACAAATGAGGCCACGGCGAGAATTGCACTCGCGTATATTCCTTTTGCAGAGGAATGCCTTACTACTTGGCTACGTGGCCGAATAAAAACTATTTTAGCTTTTATTTATTAAATTTTCAATATTAGATTCATTTGAAAGTCTGTCTATTTTTTGACGATTGTGTTCACCCTCATCAATATAAAAATCTATTTTAGGAGTAAAGCCAAAAGATTTTTTAGACATCATAAACCGACGGAAATCTTGTCTACGTCGTTTGGCAAACTCTAAAGCAGCTCCTTCTTTTTCTACTGGTAGAGCAGTAAAATAAACCGAAGCTCTTTTGCCTCGGTCAAAAAGCTCTGTTTTGGTTATTGTCATCAATGAATCTTTGCTTGATTCTATAGAAAAATATTCAGCAGCAAATCTAGAGATAAGTGAAATAAATTTGTCATCTTTAAATCTATTTATATGTTTCATTTATTTTTGTTTGATAATAGAAGTCGTTTTTAAAATATCTCCTTCTGCTAATTCTATTTTTGACTCTACCATCATTCCAAATTCCTGACCTTCTTGGACTAAATCAATTTTTATTTTTTGTGTTTGAAGTTCTTTTATTTTACCTTCACCGAGTAAAGATTCTCTTCTAAATATTTTAACTGTGGCTCCTATTTTGATTTCTCCTTCGTTTACTCGACCACCGACTACTTGCTTGTTTTTGTTTTTATTAAAAATCCTAAGTAACTTAATACTTCCAGTTACTATCTCTACATTTTCGGTTGGGGTAGCTTCTATCACTTCATTTTTTACATAATCAACCAATTCGTAGATTATTTTATATGTTTTTATTTTTATATTATCTCGAAGAGCCAATATTTCTGCATTTTTGTCTACCTTAACATTAAAACCTAAAACGAGACTATTTTTTATATTTGCAGTTTTTAAATCTTTTTCTGTAATAGTGCCAATTCCTTTTGAAATTATTTTAACGGAAATTTTTTCATTACTTAGTTTTTGGAGTTCGTGCTCTACTGCATCTAATGAACCAAAAGTGTCTGTTTTTATAACCACTCCAAATGTTTCTCCATTTGAAAAGTTTTGAACTTTTTTTGTTTCTAAACTATTTTGATTTTCAGAAGCAAATTTGATAGCTTCTTCTTTTTTTAAAAAAGTTTTGAAACGATTTCCCACTTTTAGCTCACCACTCCAACCAACTATTCTGACAGGACTAGAAAAAGTGGCTTCTTTTATTTTTTCACCTTTATAATCTTCTATGGTTCTAATAGGAACATAACTTCCATAACTAGCTATAAACTGGCCCATTTTAAGAGAGCCATTTTTTATTATCAAAGTAGCAGAAATACCCTCTCTGGGATTAAGGTCGCTCTCTATTACAAAACCTTCTGCTAAAGCAGTTGGGTCACCTTTTAATTCTTCTATATCTGATTGGAGAAGTATCATTTCCAATAGTTCAGGGACGCCTTCTCCGGTTTTGGCCGATATAGCCACTACTGGTATAGTACCACCCCAACCTTCTACTAAAATTTCATTTTCTGCTAGGTCGGTTTTAATCTTTTCAATATCGGCACTAGGGCGGTCAATTTTATTTATAGCCACTATAAAAGGGATATTATCTTTTTTGATACAATTTAAAGCTTCAATAGTTTGCAGTTTTACTCCATCTTCGGCTGAAACGACAAGGATTGCAATATCAGCCACATCGGTGCTTCGCTCTCTGATAGAACAAAAAGCTTCATGTCCGGGAGTATCTATAAAAGTTATTTTTCTTTTTTGGCCACCTATCTCTTTTTCTACTTCGTAAGCAGATACGTGTTGAGTAATGCCACCAGCTTCTTTTTCAGTAGTATTTTTTTTTCTTATATAATCAAGCAAAGTGGATTTGCCATGATCAATATGACCCATGACAGAGACGACTGGTTCGCGGGGTATTGTTTTTATTTTTTCTGTTTTATTTTTCTCCTCCATTTATTTTTGATTGTTTTATTACTTCTTTTTCTTCTGATGTTAGTCCGTAATCACTCTTCCAGTCTTTTAATGGTTTGGCAAAAACGTTAGTGCGTTCTCTGGTATGCATACTGGTTATGACCACTCCGTTTCCTTCTTCGTCTGCTAGAACAGAAGAAAAACTTTGGTTGCCACCTAGGTCAGTGCCTTTAAATGGATTAAATCTTAAAGTAGGGACTTTTCCTATCTTGCCTTTTATCCTATTATTTAAGGATTTCATATACATAGTTGAGTCCGCCTGAAACTTGATAAGGTCTTCTAAGGTCTTGGTGTGTAGTTTTAAAAGTCTTTCGATGTCTGGAACATTAGCACTTCTAAATATTCTAGAGACTCTAAAATACATTATTATTACTAGTATAAGAGCCACCAAAGAAATCACCAAAGCCAATAAAGGCGCAAAAAAAACAACTAAATTCCAATCTATTACCATAATCGTATATTATACATTAATTGTGGTATTATTCAAAATAATAACAGAATAATAATATGAAAAACAAAGAAAAAAGAATCTTTCTAGATTATGCCTCTATCACGCCGGTTGATTTAAGTGTGGCAAAAGAGATGACAAAAATTCAAAAAGATTTTTGGGCTAATCCTTCTTCTTTACACACAGAAGGGGAGCGGGCTAAAAACATACTAGAGGAAGCGAGAATAAGGATTGCTCGTATTTTGCATTGCAAAGCTAGCGAAGTTTTTTTTACTGCCTCTGGCACCGAATCATTAAATATTGCTATTTTAGGAATTTGCCGAGAAGATGTCATTCTTGGCACAAAACCAAAGTCCGACTTTGGTTTTGCTTTGCCACATATCATAGTCTCAACAATAGAGCATCCAGCAGTTTTGGAACCGATCAAATATTTATTAAAAGAAGGGAAAGCAGAAGTTTCTTTTATTACTCCAAATGAAAAAGGAATAATAAATCCAGATTCAATCAAAAAAGAAATAAAAGAAAATACTGTTTTAATAGCTATTCAACATGCAAACAACGAAATAGGCACTATCCAACCGATCCAAAAAATAGCTAAAGTAATAAGAGAATATAAAAGTACAAGGACTCTCCTTGTACAAAATAAACTTTTGGTAGGGCCATATCTTTTGGTGGATGCTAGTCAAAGTGTTCTTTATGAAAATGTTTCTTTGGAAAGATTGGGAGCTGATTTGCTTGTCTTGGATGGTATTAAAATATATGGGCCAAGAGGAATGGGTCTTTTAGTTGTCAAAACTGGAGTCAAAATCTCCCCCATTATTTTTGGTGGGGGACAGGAAGGAGGATTAAGATCTGGGACAGAAAATGTAGTTGCTGTTGCCGGCCTCGCTAAAGCTTTGGAAATCGCAACAAAAAAGAGGGAAAAAGAATCAAAAAGTTTAACAAAGTTGCGTGATTATGCAATAACTGAAATTTTAAAAGAAATACCAAACACTTCCTTAAATGGTGATTTAGAAAATAGATTACCTAACAACATTAATATATGCTTCGCCTCGCCGAAGCTTTCAGCGAAGTCGGGTTTCCAAAAAATAGATAGTGAGTTTTTGGTTATTAAATTAGACACTCTCGGTTTTGCGGTCTCGGCCGCTTCTGCTTGTCATGCTTTGAGTCTAGAAAATGGCTCTTATGTGATTGAAGCTGTGAGTAATAAAGAGTGTGCCTCCTCGTCTCTTCGTATAACTTTGGGTCGTAATACCAAAAAATCTGATTTAGACTCTTTTATCTCCGCTCTCAAGAAGATAGTTAAATAAATCTTGTCTTGTGTAGTTTTGGCGAAGTGGGATATCCACTAACAATTGTTTTTAATTTTTTATTTTGGTATTATTTAACTAAATATGGAAGATTTGACTAAACATCAATTAATACTTATCGTCTTATTGGTTACATTTGTAACTTCAATTGCTACTGGTATTATCACTTTTACTTTACTTTCAGAAGCACCAGTTGAAGTCACTCAAACCATTAACCGAGTGGTGGAGAAAACTATTGAGCGAGTAGTAACTGAACCGGGTAAGCCAGACAAAGTAGTTACTACGGTAATTGTCAACGAAGAAGATAGAGTGTTGGAAGCAATTGCCAAAAATGAAAAATCTATCGTTAGATTAAAAACCACTGGAGCTGATGGCACTGAAGTTGTCTCTGGTCTTGGTTTGGTGGTCTCTGGAGATGGGGTGATTGTAGCTGATTTGCGAAGTTACAATGTTGCTGCTTCTTACACGATTTCTTTTCATGATGGGCAGAGTTATCCTGTTAGTAAAACCTCAATCAATAGTGAAGCGGGGCTGGTTTTCTTAAAAGTAGACGCTCCTTTGAAAGATCTAAAATATACTTTTTATCCAGCTATTTTTGGTAATTCTGATGATTTGAAGATAGGGCAAAGTTTGGTAGCTATCAGTGGTTTGAGTTCCAACGCCGCCTCTATTGGTAGGGTTTTTCAATTAAAGTTTGATGAAGATAAAGTCACAATAAAAAAGATTTTTTCTGATTTAAAAGTTTCTAGAAGTCATTTTGGTAGTCCAGTATTAAATCTTTCGGGAGAAGTGGTAGGTCTTGAAGCACCAGTTGGAGAATTGGATACTGAATATTCTTATACCCCTATCAATATCATAAAATCCGCTACTCCAAAAGCTTTAGCTGAATTGGCTAAGTAGCTTGATTTAATACAGATTTCTGCTATAATATAGCCATAATATTTTTATTTATGACACCATTTAATCAATTTACAACTAAAGCCAAAGAAGTCATCAGAAAAGCTCACGAGCTGGTTATCGAACGTAGTCAAAATCACGTAGAACCACTTCATCTTTTGGCCGCACTTATTTTACAAGAAGAAAGTATGGTGGCTTCTATTTTGGATAAAATGGAAGTAGATACTATTCTTTTGACTGATTCTATTTTTGAAGCAATGGAAGGCACTGCTTCTGGTGGCACTATGTCCCCCTCTTATCAGATTTTTCTTACTCCGGAGTTGGCTCAAATCATTGAACATTCTTCAAAAGTAGCGAAATCTATGAATGATGAATTTGTTTCTACTGAACATATTTTTATTGCTTGTCTTGATATTCCAAGTTTAGCTAAAGACACTCTCTCTCGTTTCAAAATTGAAAAAGAAAAAGTTTTGTTTTTGATTCAAGAAATAAAACAAGGAAGAATGCCAGAGACCAAAACTTATCGTAAAAATAAAAACATCCTAAAGTATACTCGCTCTCTTACCAAATTGGCTCGCGAAAACAAACTTGACCCAGTCATTGGTAGAGATGAAGAAATTTCTCGTATTATCCAGATTCTTTCTCGTCGGACCAAAAATAATCCTATCTTAATTGGAGAAGCGGGTGTAGGTAAAACCGCTATCGCTGAAGGTTTGGCTATGAGAGTTGCTTCTGGTAATGCACCAGAGTCTTTAAAAGATAAAGAAATAGTATCTCTTGATTTGGGGCTTTTAGTGGCGGGGACCAAATACAGAGGTGAATTTGAAGAAAGACTCAAAAATATCATAAAAGAAATAGAAAAATCAGACGGTAAGATTATACTTTTTATAGATGAAATTCATACTATTGTTGGTGCTGGATCAGCCGAAGGTTCTCTTGATGCCTCCAATATGTTGAAACCTCCTCTTTCCAGAGGGGAATTGCGAGCCATCGGAGCTACTACCATCAAAGAATATCAAAAACATATAGAAAAAGACCCAGCTTTGACTCGTCGTTTTCAATCGGTCTTTATAAGTGAGCCATCAATAGATGACGCCACAACTATATTGCGCGGATTAAAAGAAAAATATGAACTCTATCACGGGGTTCGTATAACTGATGACGCTATTAAAGCGGCGGTGGTACTTTCTGCTAGATATATTGCTGATAGATTTTTGCCAGATAAAGCAGTTGACCTTATAGATGAAGCTTCGAGTCATTTAAAAATCTCGCTTGAAAATATGCCACCAGTGCTTCAAGAAACTAACTCAAAAGTGATAAAACTTGAAATTGAAAAAGAAGCTCTTAAAAAAGAAGCCAAAGGTAAAAATAGTAAAGCCAAAACTCGTCTTCAAGAAATTGAAAAAGAAATTGCTGACTTGAGAGAAAAAACTAGAGAAATTGATTTGAAATGGAAAAATGAAAAAGAAAGTGTTGGAGAAATAAAAAGGATTAAAAAAGAGCTTGAATTTGCTCGTTTAGAAGCTGAAGAAGCTGAAGCTAGAGTAGATCTTGGCAAAGCAGCTGAAGTTCGTTATGGACAGATTCCTGCTTTAGAAAAAAGTCTTGACGCCAATATGAAAAAACTCAAAAAACTTCAAAGTTCTCGTCGTATCTTAAAAGAAGAAATAACAGAAAATGATATAGCCAATATAGTAGCCAAGTGGACTGGTATTCCTGTTTCTAGAATGCTTGAAGAAGAAGCCGAAAAACTTTCTAGGATGGAAGATGAATTGAAGAAACGCATAGTAGGTCAAGATGAGGCGGTCAAAAAAATAGCTGATACCATCAAACGCTCTCGTGCCGGCATTTCTGACCCAAACAAACCAATTGGCTCTTTTATTTTTCTAGGTCCAACTGGAGTTGGCAAAACAGAGCTGACTAAAGCTTTGGCTGAATTTATGTTTGATGATGAAAAAGCCTTGATTCGGGTGGATATGTCAGAATTTATGGAGAAGCACTCTGTTTCTAAACTGATAGGCGCTCCCCCTGGTTATGTCGGTTTTGATGATGGTGGTGGTTTAACGGAGATGGTTAGACATCGTCCATACTCTATTGTTTTGTTTGATGAAATTGAAAAAGCTCATCCAGAAGTTTTTAACGTTTTCCTTCAAGTTTTGGACAACGGTCGGCTAACTGATTCTAAAGGCCGAACTGTTAACTTCAAAAATACTATTATTATTATGACCTCAAACATTGGGGCCAATTATATAGACAAGATGGAAAAAATGGGCTTCGGTGATAGAGATATAAAAGGGGGTGAATATGCCGGAGTTAAAGAAAAAGTGATGGAAGCTATGAAAGATTTCTTCAGACCAGAATTTTTAAACAGAGTAGATGATATTGTTATCTTTGATATATTACCTATGGAAGCTATAAGAGAGATTGTTAAAATTCAGATTGATTTGGTAAGAGAGAGATTGGCTATTAAAGAGATTTCATTAGAATTAACTGATGAAGTTTATGAATATTTAGCCAAAGAAGGATACAACCCTCAATACGGCGCAAGGCCTTTGAAAAGGGTGATTCAAAATAAAATACTAAATCAAGTAGCTTCTTTTATCATCTCTAAAGAAATATTGAAAGGGGGAGTAGTGTCTGTTTCTGTCAAAAATGATCCATCCAAAACTGATGTAGGTGAATTTGTCTTTGATATCAAAAAAGGCCGTCGTGGCGCTATTATCGGGTCTTCTATTCTAGAGACTCTCTCTGCTGGGGTAGGGGTTTAAAATAGGTATGTAATTAAGTTGGCAGAAAGGCAGAATATTTGGTAAACTATTGTGAGTAAATGCGTCGGTGGTAGAGTGGTCAATTACAACAGACTGTAAATCTGTCGGCTTCGGCCTACGCTGGTTCGAATCCAGCCCGGCGCACAATCAAAAATAACCAACATTCGCTAGTCGAAGCTCTGATTTTTTATTATTTTAATTTTAGATTCCAAAGAATTAATTCTACTTTTCTCCTATCAAATTTATCCCACATATGTTTGGTGGGGTATTTGAGCTTGGTATTATTGCTGATAGCTTTTTCTTTACCTATATAAAAACCTATATGCTTGTGTTTCTCGCCACTTTTAAATTTCTTCTCTTCCCAAACTAAGACACATCCAATTTTTGGTTTCTCTATTTCTATCCAACCGGATTGTTTTAAATCTTTTATCGTACTACTTACCGTGGCGTGTCTTTCCTTAATGAGTTTAAATAAAAATAATATTGAAGAAACAAAAACGGCGCAAGACAAATCACCACCCCTAGTGATATCAATATTTTTACCATTTACTTTGGCGTAAAGATTACAAAACATCTTTGAACCGATGCTATTTTCTATAGTGGTTATATAAGTTTTTTTCAATAAAGGTGTAACTTTTTGTTTTTTATCTTTTTTCATATGTTTATTTTATATCATATATGATATACTTTTGGTATGAAAAAGGTGGATAATCAGAAAGCTATAGGCGTTTTTATAAAAAAGTTACGTGAAAAACGCTCTTTGACTCAGGGTGAACTAGCTAAAATACTTAATACTTCTCAAAGTGCGGTAGCTAGGATAGAGAATGGTGGTCAAAATTTAACTGCTGGTGAGCTTTTAAAAATAGGGGAAGCACTAGATCATAAGATAGTATCTCTTTCTGATTCTATAGATTTTAAAATAAATGGAGGTAAAAAACTTCATGGAAGTATAAAAACAAATCCTTCTAAAAATGGGGCCATGGGACTTTTATGTGCCTCTCTTTTAAATAAAAGCACGACCATACTGCATGGTATTCCAAGAATAGAAGAAGTAAATAGAATGTTAGAGATATTCTCTGCTTTAGGGGTAAAAAATAAATGGATTGAAAAACAAACTTTAGAAATAAACCCACCTAAGAAATTTAATAAAAAAGGATTAACCCATCCTTCTGTTGCAAGTGTAAGATCTAGTTTGATGCTCATCCCTGCTATGTTGCATAATTTTAAGAGTTTTGAATTACTTCATAGTGGTGGTTGCAAAATGGGTGAAAGGACTATTTCTGCTCATCGTTATATGTTTGAAGATTTTGGTGCTCGTATAAAAACTCTAAATAATAAATACGTTATTAACAACAAGTCTATAAAAGTAGCTAATATTGTGATGTATGAGGCAAGTGATACTGCATCTGAAAATGCTATTATAACTGCCGCCCTAACCCCTGGTATAACTAAAATATCCTTTGCTCCACCAAATTATCAAGTTCAAGAAGTTTGTTTCTTTCTCCAAAAATTGGGAGTAAAAATAGAAGGTATCGGTACTACCAGTCTGACTGTTTACGGTATTAAGGAAATAAATCAAAGAATTGAATATTTTAATAGTGAAGATCCAATTGAATCAATGATGTTTATAAGTGCTGCCATTACTACAAATTCTGAATTAAAAGTAGAAAGATGTCCAATAGATTTTTTGGCCCTAGAGTTGACTAAGTTAAAAACTATGGGTTTAAAATATGAATTTTCTAAAGAGTATTTGGCTTTAAACAAAAATACAAAATTGGTGGACATAACTATATTTCCTTCAAAACTGTATGCTTTAAAAGATAAAGTGCATGCTCAACCTTATCCGGGTATTAATTCTGATAATCTTCCATTTTTTGTACCAATTGCTACTCAAGCTAAGGGGACTACTCTCATTCATGATTGGATGTGGGAAAACAGAGCCATATACTTTACAGAATTAAATAAATTAGGAGCCAGCGTTACTCTAGTTGATCCACATAGGGCTTTTATAACAGGACCAACAAAACTAAAACCTGCTCAAGTAGTTTGCCCAGCCGCTCTACGTCCAGCGATGATTATTCTTATTGCTATGTTAGCAGCTCCAGGAGTATCTATACTTCGCAATGTCTATTCTATAAATCGTGGCTATGAGGATGTAGTAGAGAGGTTAAATAGTATAGGAGCCTCTATTGAGAAAATCACAGGTATATAGTTGCAATATATCATATATGTGATAATATTTAGTTGGGAGTTATTTATGAACACAGAAATGAGCTCAGAAATTATTGCCGGGTCCTTGGTAGGGTTGAAACCAACTGACAAAGACCCGGATGTAAATGAACGTTTAAGAAGATGGGAGCACTCTTACGGGAGGGGTCCATTTAAAGTTCGTCATGTTACAGACGAACACGTATCTCTTGAATGGATTAAAGATCCACTTAATCGACAAAAGAGTGGAGAACTTGTTCATTTTGGGAGTCTTAACGATTCCCATATAAGTATCAGATATGTGGAACCTTGGGTGACTTGATGGCTACGTCTACACTTTAAATCGTCGCAGTTTACGGACTGTGGCGATTTTCTTTTTTTTATTATAATATTATAAAATGAACAAAAAATATTGTTTCTTGAATGGAGAGATAATGCCTTTAGAGGATGCCAAGGTTGGTATAGAAGACATAGGTCTTTTGCGTGGTTATGGTATTTATGATGGGTTGGCTGCCTTTAACGGCAGGCCTTTTCGTTTTGCTGACCATTGGCAGAGATTTACAGATGGAGCTCATGCTCTTGGATTAAATATCCCTATTACTGAAGATTCCTGTGAGAAAAAAATTGTTGAGATAATAAAAAAATCTGACATAAAAGAAAGGGCCACCATAAGGATGATACTTACTGGCGGGAAAACCATAAATGGAATTGAATATGATTTTGAAAATGCTACTTTT
This sequence comes from Candidatus Zambryskibacteria bacterium RIFCSPLOWO2_01_FULL_35_19, assembly GCA_001825335.1. Lineage (GTDB taxonomy): Bacteria > Patescibacteriota > Minisyncoccia > Phycocordibacterales > WO2-35-19 > WO2-35-19. The sequence continues at coordinate 14,836 of MHWA01000014.1, read as the reverse complement.
TATATTACAGCTGAACCCTTTGTGCCTTTACCAGAAGAATATTTTGAAAGAGGAGCTAATATTTTAACTTACAACCATCAGCGTGAAATGCCAGAGTATAAGACTACAAACTATATTAAAGCAGTCAATTTGCAAGAATGGAAAAATGGAGAAAAGGCGGTGGAAGTGCTTTATATAAATGATGGAGAAGTTTTGGAATGCACTACCAGCAACATTTTGCTTGTTAAAGATAAGGCTTTGATTACCCCAGCCGAGAATGTCTTAGGGGGTATAACTAAAAAAGTGACATTAGAGCTTGCTACTGAAGCCGGATATAAAATAGAAGAAAGGATTGTCTATCAAGATGAACTAAAGATGGCTGATGAAATTTTTATTACTTCCTCATTTAAAGATATTGTCCCTATTGTCAAAGTTGATGATTTTCAGGTGGCAGATGGTAAAGTTGGAGTAATGACTAAAGATTTGATGCTTAAGTTTAAGGCTTATATAAATAACTTGTCCCGCTAGAAATTTATTGTAATATTTGGTGGGATATGCTATAAATATAAGCGTAATTTTAGACAAAATTTACTATATTAATATTTAATTTCTAATGGAATGTCACAAGATCAACTTATAGCTCTAGTAAACAAAAAAACCGGCGAGGTTTATTTAACACGCAAAAATAAGCGTAAAGTAGAGCGTAAAATAGAACTCAAAAAATACTCTAAAAAGCTCCGTAAGAGAGTGGTTTTTAGTGAAGCTAAACTACCTTTAAAAAAAATAAAAAAATAAAAAGAACGGGACAAACCCGTTTTTTTTGTGTATATTTAACTCGTTGGGCCTATAGTTCAGTGGTAGAATTCTCCTCTCCAAAAGGAGCGACCGGGGTTCAAATCCTCGTGGGCCCGCCTTCTAAAAATCTTTTTACTTTTTTTTCTACTAAATTTATTTTTGATGGAAGCCAAATGATGTTTTTATCTTTAAACCACTGTTTTTGACGTTTAGCGTATTGCCAAGTTTCTATCTGCATCCTCTCTATCATTTCTTCTTTTGAAATCTTTTTTTGGAGATGATTGGCCACTATCTTATATTCAAGTCCAAGCTCTGACATTCGTTTCCAAGAGAGACCTTTTTGATGTAAATCTCTGACTTCTTTCAAAAGTCCCATTTTAAACCACTTTTCTATTCTTTTATTTATCCTATTTTTTAATTCTTTTTCTTCTGTTTTTATTCCTATTTTAATGACATCGTATTTTGAGGGGACTTTCTTGCCCAGCGTAGCTTGAGCGAAGCGAGAAGCGGAGTTGGGGCCCAAAGCTTCACATATCTCAATTGCTCTAACTAATCTTCTTCCATTTTTGGCGTCTATATTTTTGGCTCTTTCTGGGTCTAGTTTTTTTAATATTTTAAATAATTCTTCAACACTTTTCTTTTCAAGTTGAGCTCTCAATTTTTCATTTGGTGGCGCTTCGGCAAGTTGTTTTTCACCAAGCAAAGCATCAATATAAAATCCAGTACCACCACAGACAATGGGTATCTTCCCAGATATAACAATCTGCGCGATCGCGTCATTTGTTATACGGACAAAATCGGAAGCAGAAAATTGTTTGCGGGGACTTATCACATCAAGCAGGTGATGCTTTATTCCTTTCATTTCTTTTTTAGTAATTTTACCAGTGCCAATATCAAGTCCTTTATATACCTGTCTTGAATCAGCAGAAATAACCTCTGCCCCTTTAGTTCCAAATTTTTTGGCTTGTCCTGAGCGAAGTCGAAGGGCAAGCTCTACAGCAACATCACTTTTGCCACTAGCGGTTGGCCCGAGGATTACAATAATTTTTGGTTTATTATTTTTCTCTGACATAAGTAAATCTCTGCCCTTTATAATTTATTTCTGGTTTGTCTACTTCTTCTAGAAATATTGAAAGCGGGCGGACCCAAATTTTTTGTTCTCCATAAAGCGCTTGATAAACTACGTGTGGTTCTAAAGTTTCTGAATGTGTCCCAACATCAATCACCTCATACTCCTTACCTTTAAAATGTTTGTAGATTCCTTTTTTGATTTTATTTTGCATGTGCCAGAGGTGGGACTTGAACCCACAAACCTTGCGGCACGCGATTTTGAGTCGCGCATGTTTACCAATTTCATCACTCTGGCTTGTAGATAAAATATACCTCAAAATCCCCAAAAATCAAAATACTCAGCTTTTATTTTAAATTGTTTTAATGTAAAATAAGTTCACAATGTCTAATACATCAAATTTTTATCAAAATTCAATATTTTGGGTAGAACTGGATAAAATAAAGCCAAATCCTTTTCAACCGCGTCGCGAATTTGATGAAGATGCTCTAAGGGCTTTAGCGGACTCTATCAAGCAGTATGGAGTGCTTCAAGCATTGGTAGTTACTCGAAAGGAGTTTGAGAGAGATGACGGTTTGGGAGTAGAATATGAGCTTATAGCAGGCGAGCGTCGTTTGCGAGCTGCCAAAATTGCTGGACTTTCTCAAGTGCCAGTCATTATTCGAACGGGTGAGGGTAATGAAAATGCCGATGATTTAATGAAATTAGAGCTAGCTATTATTGAAAATGTACAAAGAGAAGATCTTAATCCAGTAGAAAGAGCCAGAGCTTTTAAAAAGTTAACAGAAAAATTTGGATTTAAGCATCATCAAGTGGCTCAAAAGATTGGCAAGAGCAGGGTCTATGTCAGCAATTCTTTGCGCATTTTAGATTTACCAGAAGATATGCTCAATGCTTTATCTGAAGGGAAGATAAATGAAGGACACACGAGACCTCTTCTTATGCTTATAGAAAGACCAGAAGAACAAAAGGTTCTCTTTAAAGATATTATCTTGTACAAAATGAATGTTCGTGATGCTGAACAAGCTGCTCGTAAAATCGCCATAGAAAGAGTTCGAAAATTTGATTCTCATCTGGACCCAGAAATTTGTTCTTTAGAAGAAAAGTTTACTGAAAGTTTGGGTACTAGAGTAAAAATTGAAAAGAAAGAAAAAGGGGGCAAATTGATGATAGATTTTTTCTCAAATGATGATTTGGTAGATATTTTAAATATGCTTCAACAAGGGACTCCGACGAACGAAGTAGTCGGGGAGCCGACTGAAAGTGCTGGTCTTGACGATAGGACTCCTGAAGAAATAAAAAAAGAAGAGGATATCCCAATAGATGAAGACCTTTACTCAATCAAAAATTTTAGTCTCTAAGTATTGTTTTTGATATGTTTTTTGGCCAAAGCAGTTTTGGCATATTCTAACCATTTACGATTTGGTTTAGCTGATTTTTTGGTAATAACTTCTACTATTTCTCTATCTTTAAGAATGCTATTGATGGCAGAAAGTTTGCCATCTATTTTTACTCCTGCCATTTTGTTTCCAATATCGGAGTGTATATTATAAGCAAAATCAATAGCCGAAGCTCCTACTGGCAAGTCAATCACATCTCCTTTAGGAGTAAAGACAAAAATTCTCTGGCTTAAGAAATTTTTCTTTATTTCATTTACAGAATAATTGAGCATAGTCTGTATCCACGGCATAATCTCTTTTTTATTCTTTTCTCCAGCTTTATATAGAGAGTGGGCAGCGATACCATACTCTGCTTCTTTATGCATTTCTTCTGTTCGTATTTGTATTTCTACTAAGTCGCCATTACCAGTAAAAACTGTGGTATGTAGACTTTGGTAGCCATTTTGTTTTGGGAAAGCAATGTAGTCTTTTATTTTGCCGGGTTGAGGTTTCCAAACAGAGTGAATGATACCAAGGGCTCTATAACAATCTTCAGTTTTTGCCACCGTTAATCTCATAGCCAAGATATCATTTATTTTCTCAATATCTTTTTTATATCTTAGATATTTTTTATAAAGACTATAAATAGTTTTAACTCTGTAATCAGAATGAAAATTAGTAAGACCCGAATCTACCAATTCTTTAGAAACTTTTTTTCTAAATTTTTCCAAACTTTCCAATCTTTCATCATGGCTTTCTTTTAAAAGTGAAGATATTTCGTCAAAACCTTCTTTGTCAACAAAAGGGAAGGCCAAATCTTCAAGTCTTCTTGATAGTTTTCTGATACCCAATCTATAAGCGATGGGCACATATATTTCTAAGGTCTCTCTGGCAATACGCTCTTGTTTTTCTTTTGGCACAAAGGAGAGAGTCTCCATATTATGAAGTCTGTCACAAAACTTGACTATCAACACTCGCAAATCTTTAGAAGTAGCAAAAAGTAGTTTACGCAAAGCTTCATTGTAACGATCTGCTCCGTGGTATCGTAAGTTGCCGATTTTGGACACTCCCTCAACTATAAATAAAATTTCTTTTCCAAATTCTTTTTCTATTGTTTCTGGTTTTGTATCAGTATCTTCCAAAACATCATGCAAAAAACCAGAAGAGATTGATACCGCATCCATATCAAGTTCGGCGATATTTTTGGCAGTTTCAAACAAATGGTTGAAATACGGTTCACCACTATTTCTTTTTTGACCTTGATGCGCCGTTTTGGCAAATCGGTAAGCTTTTCTTATGAGCTCTTTTTCTTCTTTGGTTGTTTTTTTTAGAGTGGCGATTATTTTTTCTACATCATTTTCCATTTTATTATAATCTTTTATTTATTTTTGCAAGTTATTTTGTTTTCTTTTTCCAACCACGGCGACCGACTTTTTTGGGCTCTTTCAATATTTCTATGGCTCTCTCTAAAGTGATAGTATAAACATCATCTTCTTTAAGTGAACGAAAATCTTTTTGATGAACTATATATGGTCCAAATCTGCCAACATTGGCTGAAATCGTTTCTCCAGTTTCCGGATATGGCCCGAGCTCTCTTGGTAGACTCAAATATTTAAGAGCTTCTTCTAAAGTAACTTCATTTGGATTTTTATCTTTTGGTATACTGGATCTTCTTGGTTTTTTGTTTTTTTCATCTTTTACTCCAAGTTGAATATATGGACCAAATCTGCCGTCCATTACAAATACTGGCAATTTTGTTTCTGGATCAGTACCTAAAGCTTCTGCCTCTTTTATTTCACTACCATCAATATTTCTCATGCCAGAACATTCTGGAAATTTATCACAACTTAAAAATTTACCTCCTCTACCGAGTTTAATGATCATACCAGAATGACAAAGTGGGCATTTTAATTTTGGGTCAGCGTCACCCAAAGTAGTTAATTTGGCGGTCTTTTCTTTATCTTTTATTTCTTTCAAGAAAGGTTTATAAAATTCTCGCAAGGTTGGTTCGTATTCTCTTTTTCCGAGAGCTATATCATCTAATTCATCTTCCATTTCTGCAGTAAATGTGTCGCTTATATATTCTTCAAAGTTATCTTCTAGAAATGTAGAAACAACATCTCCAGTATCAGTTGGTTTTAAAGTTTTGCCATCTTTTTCTACATACTCTCTTTCTATTATGGTGTTTATAGTAGAAGCATAAGTTGAAGGTCTACCGATGCCTCTTTTTTCTAGTTCTTTAATGAGTCCTGCCTCGCTATATCTGTTTGGTGGTTCTGTTTGTTTTTCTAATTTTTCAATATTAAGTAAATTTAAATCATCATTTTGTTTTAATTTTGGAAGAATCACATCTTCTCTTTTTGCTCTACTATCACAAAGAAGCCAACCATCCTCTAAAATTCTAGAGCCGTTTGCAGAAAAATTTGGTACAAATTTTTCTGTCCCGAGCGAAGTCGAGGGGCTTACTTCAGTTATTATTTTTGTTCTCATTACTTTTGCATCTTTCATTTGACTACTTACAGATCTTTCCCAAATCAATTTATATAATCTTTTTTGGTCTTCGCTGTGACCTATATTTTCTTTTTCAAAATGAGTTGGTCTGATTGCTTCGTGAGCTTCCTGTGCATTTTTGGATTTTGTTTTGAATACTCTTGTTTGATGCAAATTTGCTCCGTATTTTTTTGAAACAACTTGTTTAATCTGAAGAAGAGCGCTTCCTGCCATTGTTGCACTGTCTGTGCGCATATAAGTGATATGTCCTGCTTCGTAAAGTTTTTGAGCAGTCATCATTGTCCTTTTGGGTGAAAAACCAAGTCTTGTGCTTGCGGTTTGTTGGAGTGTGGATGTGGTAAATGGAGCCCTTGGACTTCTTTTTGTTTCTGTTTCTACAACGTCAAGAACTTTCCATTTTCCATTTTTTGCCACATCATAAATTTCGTCTGCTTCTTTTTTTGTTTTTGGTTCTTCTTCACAAACGGCAGTAAAGCTCTCTTTTTTTTCAGTTTCTAGTTTGGCAGAAATAACAAAAAAGGTCTCTGGTTTAAAAGCTCTGATTTCTCTTTCTTTTTCCATTAAAATACGCAAAGCGGGGGATTGGACTCGGCCAGCCGAAAGTCCGTAGCGCACCTTTTTCCAAATTAAACCAGAAAGGTCATAACCAACGAGGCGATCCAAAACTCGGCGAGCTTCTTGAGCTTTTCTCAAATTTTGATCTATATCTCGTGGGTGTTTCAATGCCTCTTCAATAGCTTCTTTTGTAATTTCATGATAACTAACTCTTCTAACCTTTAAATCTTTAATCTTCAATTTTTTAATCTCTTCAGCTAAATGCCAAGCGATGGCTTCTCCTTCTCGGTCGGGGTCGGTGGCTAGCAATATCTCGTCGGCTTTTTTGGCCAATTGTCTTATTTCAGCCACCACTCTTTCTTTACCTTTGGAAATTTCATAATGCGGAATAAAACCACCTTCTATATCAATGGCTTTTTTATTTGATTTTGGCAAATCACGAATATGACCGACGCTAGCGACGACTTCATAATCACTGCCTACATATTTGCCAATGGTTTTTGCTTTGGCTGGGGACTCTACTATTAGTAATTTCATATTTATACAGAATAAGTTATAAAAACAAAAAAAGCAAAATTTGTAAACAAAACGTCAAGGTTCAACCTTGATACTTTTTACAATGGGCGCCATTGTATTTTTTAGGAAGAAAAAATTTTATAAACAATAGCTCCGTATCAAGGATTGATACGGAGCGGATCATCTCGTTGGTGGCTCGCATTGCTTAATTAAGCTCCGCGAGCCACCCGTGGGGTTGAGCTAGTCAAGGTTTTTTCGTCGTCGAACGACTATCAACCCCAAAAACAGGACTGCCAGGATCGCACAGGCGATCCTTGTTGCTGTTATCTCACTAGAAAAAAAATTGACGTCCGTCGTTTCCATTATGACGCCAATCCTTTGGTATACGATTTTGATATCGTCTACCACGTTCGGCAGAATTGCACCGGCTGCAACTGCCACAAAGCCGGCCATCAAGGCGTATTCAATGAGGTCTTGTCCCGCCTCTGCGGAACGAAATCGTCGGACGTGGGTAGGTCGTTTGACCTTCAGAATACCACGATGTTGCATTTCTTTTCCAGTGTAGACCACTACGGCCATGACGGCCAGAATGGTCAAAACAAAAGAATTCAGTGTTTCAAACATGTTTGTCCTCCTATCACTAATTATAGCACCTTTAATATTCTTTTGTCAAGTGCCAAGGGTTGAACATTGACACTATTCTTTTGGAGGTCTTAGATAAGGTTCTAGTAACATTAATACCAGGGCGATGATTGCCCCTGCGGCGAAAAAATCCCGCCATATGGTTTGGTATTCCATACTAGTACCTCCCCGACCCGAATGTTCTCAGGAGATATTTCTTTTCCTCCTCTGCGGCTACTTTCCTTTCTTTATGTAGCCAAATAAAAAAAGCCACTCCTCCTGTGAGGATGTTCAAGACGACATAATACAAAAGTCGTCCAAAAACCTTCCACGTCCACTTCATTTATACCTCCTTTTTATTAACCCCTGAGGGCTTCTATCTATAAGTAAATAACAATTGAAGATTATTGTCAACTACTATTAAAATTTACCTTAACAAAAATACAATGGGCGCCATTGTATTTTTGAGTGTGTTCTAATAATCTATCAGCAAATCAAGATTGGATATTAATTCTGATTCCATATTTTTATCAGAAGTTTCTTTAAATTGTTTAGTTATGATGTCTTTTTTACAGATAGGTTCAAAAACTAAATTTTTATATTCTGAAAAACTACTCCACTTATAATGTTCTGGATATTTAACTAATTTGCTGTCAACGGGATTTTTGTGTATGTAGTAAGAAACCCATAACAACTGATTGTTCTTTTTTATTCTCACTGCTTTAAATCTATCTTGAAAAACTACACCAACTCGATCATATTTTTTATTAAAATATTTTGAATAACCAGTGCATATTTTTAGTATCAGTTGTGTTATAGGTAAGTCTGTATTTTGTCTTACTAATAAATGAAAGTGATTTGGCATCAAACAGTATGAAATCAAATCAAAAGAATTCGGTGGTAAAGTTTTTCTTCTGGTCGCATATTTTGGTAAAAGGGAATAATCTATAAGTTTTGAGAATAAATTTTCTTTTAATCTGGACATAAACACCTTATAATCCATCTCATCTAAAAATATTTTCATCTTCCCAACACCTCTGTTGTAGATATGATAAATCTCATCTCTGGCAAAATCTTTATAATCCCTATTATTCATAATAAAATTATACCACAACTAAAAATACAATGGCGCCCATTGTATTTCATTTTAAGATTAAGTGAGGCGGATTTCTCCAAGAGATTCTTTAATAAGGCCTTTGAGCTCGAGGAGAGAGAGGAAAGTTTGGATTTCCCCAATAGGGATTTGATGTTTAGTATTTATTTGTCGCAAAATTTCATCACGCTCCAACGGTTCTATTAAAAGTTTAATTATTAGCATCTCTTTTTCCGAACAATCAAAATATTTTTCCTCGTCCCGCGAAGCCGAGTCTGACGAGGCGGAGTGGGATTCCAAATGCAGAGCTTCCAAAATATCATTACTATCACGGATAGGTGTAGCTCCCAAACGAATAAGCATATGAGGCCCTTGACTTGTGGTATTAAAAATACTGCCGGGTAAGGCCAAAACATCGCGGTTGTATTCGGTGGCTAGTCTTGCAGTGATGAGTGTGCCTGACTTTTGTTCGGCTTCTATGACTAAAGTGGCATGACTCATTCCCGCCATAATACGATTTCTTTGTGGAAAACTCCATTGAGTAGCTTTAAATTCTGGTTCAAATTCATTCATCATCATTCCGCCTTTTTCAATAATCTCTGTTGCTAAGTGAGTATGAGATTGAGGATGTAAAACTTCAAGCGAAAGTCCAGAACCGGGGACGGCGATAGTGGGAAGGTTGTTTTTAAGAGCTGCTCGATGAGCGATAGAGTCTATACCTAAAGCCAAACCAGAAACAATGGTAATCGGGTAGCCACGCAAACTCTCTATAAAAGTCTCAACGGCTTCTCTACCATAATTTGTATTTTTGCGAGCCCCTACTACGCAAAGAAGTTTCCGAGACCAATCTGCCACTTTGCCAACATAAAAAAGCTTATTCGGAAGTTGATTAATCTCTTTTAAAAGAGGGGGCCAGTCGGCTTTTTTGAGGGTGTTTATTTTATAAGGCATATTTGTTTTTATTATAGCAAATGGTAAAATGAAAACGAGTAACGAAATAAGGGTTACGAAATTTAAAATTATGTTAGACATCAAATTTATAAGAGAAAATATCGCGTTAATACAAGAAGGCGCCAAGAAAAAACAGATTGATTTTGATGTTAATTTACTTATTGAAATAGATGATAAAAGGAAGGCCATAAGTCAAGATCTTGAAGAAAAAAAAGCCAAACAAAATAAAGCAAGTGAAGAGATAGCCAAATTTGGACAAGCGGGAAATATCGCAGAAAAAAGGAGATTAATAGAAGAAACACTACCCCTAAAAGAAAAAATACAAAAAAAAGAAGAAGAATTAAAAGAGGTGATGACTGAATGGCAAAAGCTGATGGTGACTGTGCCAAACATCCCCGATATGTCGGTGCCTGAAGGCAGTGATGAAGAGAGTAATCAAGAAATAAAAAAAGTAGGCCAGATCCCAGAGTTTAGTTTTACACCTAAAGATCATATAGATTTGATGTTGGCTTTAGGTATGATTGATTTGGAAAGAGGTGCCAAGGTCGCTGGATTTAGAGGATACTTTTTGATCGGCGACGGGGCGAAACTGCAATTTGCTTTATGGCAATTTGTAAATGATTTTTTTCAAAATAAAAAAAAGGATTTTGTGCCGATGATTGTCCCATCCCTTCTTAGAAGAGAACCGTTTATAGGGACTGGATATTTGCCACAGGGAGAAGAAGATTTATATAAAACTCAAGATGGCGAGTATCTTTCGGGCACCGCAGAAGTGGCTATGATGAGTTATTTTATGGATGAAATTTTGGATAAAAAAGATTTACCAAAAAAGATGCTCGGATTTTCTAATGCTTATAGGCGTGAAGCTGGAGCGCATGGTAAAGATACAAAAGGAATTCTCCGAGTGCATGAATTTTATAAATTTGAGCAAGTCATCTTGTGTGAAGCTAGTCATACAGAATCCGTTAAGCACCATGAAGAAATACAGTCAAATACAGAAGAGATTATGCAAGCTCTAGGATTGCCGTATCATGTAGTTATCAATTGTGCAGGAGATCTTGGTCTTGGTCAAGTTAAAAAATATGATATTGAAGTGTGGTTGCCGGGAGAAAACAAATACAGAGAAACTGGTTCGGCTTCATATTTTCATGATTTTCAAACACGCAGATTAAATATTCGTTATAGAGACGAAGATGGTAAATTAAAGTTTGCTCACTCCTTAAACAACACCGCTCTTTCTGGTAGGCCACTTATTGGTATTATAGAAAACTATCAACAAGCCGACGGCTCTATTGTTATTCCTGAAGTGCTCCGTCCTTATATGGGAGGTAAAGAGAAGATTTCTAAGAAATAATCAACTTCTCTTAAAACAAAGATGGGTAGGGGGTAATATGAAATAATATGCATAATACCAGATATAAAAGAGCTTCTACTAGAATTGCTAAAAGAAAAAAAATACAAAAATATCTCGGGATTTTTTTGATTATAAGTGCAACGGCAGCTTTTTTGGTTGGTTTTGTTTTTTTGGTTCGAGCAGATTTTTTGCAAGTGAAAAATTTTGAAGTGTCAGGTTCAAAAATGATAGAGGCAGATAGTCTAAAAAATGTTGCAAATAATTTTATCTCTGGCAATAAACTTCTTTTCATTCCAAAATCAAATATTATATTTTTAAATAAAGAAAAGTTAAAGAAGACGCTACTTTCTCAATTCACCAGATTAGAAAAAGTAGAAATAAATAAAAAGTTTTTTAGTAAAGATGTTGAATTAAAAATAACAGAAAGAAGTCCAGATTTTGTTTGGTGTGCCAAAGATGGTGAATGTTTTTTTATGACTAAAACGGGTTTTATTTTTGAAAAAATTTTAGATGAGCAAGTTTTATCTGGATTAGTTGCCTTCGAAGGTCTTTTGGATGGAAGCCCTATCTTCAAAAATTTTTCTACTCCAGATAAAATGCAAAATTATTCAAATTTTATTGACGTGTTAAAAAGATCAGAAGTTGAAATTTATTCTATCAATATAGAGTCTTCTGATAAGGCAATAGCTAAGACAGGGGTGGGAGATATTTTCTTTAGTCCAGTCGGAAAAGACCTTTTGTTGACAGCTGAAAATACGTTACTTTTGATAAATGAAATAAAAAATAAAAATGCTTCTGCAAAAATAAATTATATTGACGCTCGCTTTGATAATAAATTTTATTACAAATTATACCCATAATTTATTAATATAATCTGTTATAATTAAAGTATGTCTGAAGCTTATGAAAGAGATTCATTTTTTGTGGCTTATATCAAATGGCACTATGGTCAGGGCCTAAAGGAATTTTTTGGTGTAATGGGAAATTTTTTGTGGTTTATTGCTCACTTTTTTTCATTTAAATTACTTCTTAGAACTTTATTTACTCCTTGGAAAAGATTGGGTGAAAATTATGAGGGTGGTTTTGATTTGGGCGCTTTTGCTTCTTCTGTCATAGTCAATGGTTTGATGAGGGCAGTTGGTTTTGTAACTAAAATTATAGTTTTGTCAGTAGGAGTTATCTCTTATGTTTTGGTTTTAGTTTTTGCTTTCTTCCTTTTTCTTATATGGATTTTAGCCCCCTTTATTCTTGTCGGTAGTGTGATACTTTCTGCTACCTTTTTTGTTATTTAATTTTGTATTTTTATATGACTTTTAAAGAACTTAAAAAAATATCAAGACCTCATTATTATCCACTATCTTTAGATAGGTTTTTTCCTAAAATTACTCGTAGTGTTTTAAGGAAAGGGTCGGCTTTGATTGCTCTGGTCTCTTTTGCTCTTTCTTTTGATTCTTTGCCACTTTATTTTGGCAAAGCTGATGGGATGTTTTTTATTTTTGTTTTTATCTACCTAGCCCTTTCTTTTTTAGAATTCTTTTATAAATCAATGTCGGGGGAAGGTTTATCGGTTAGGATAAACGAGAACATTATAGATAATAATAAACAAATTGATTATTTACTCTCTGGTCTTTTGTATATTACCAATGATATAGATGTCACTAAAGCTTTGTTTGAAAACAAAGTTACTCTTGAAATTTTTCAACGATTGGGTATTAGGAAAGAAAGTATTAAAGATTTTATTTATTCTGACCGTTCGTCCATCATAGCGTCATCTTTAAATTTTGGTGATGAGACGATAAGCCTTCTTGATTATATGGAAATAATTTATAATGCAGACAAATCTTTAGAAAGCTTTCTCTCTCAAAATTCTATAAATAAAAAAGAATTTTTGGGAGCTATATCTTGGATAATGAAAAAAGAAAACAAACTTCTCCGAAAAGAAAGATTTTGGAGTAGGGAAAATTTGGGAACAATACCATCTATTGGCACCAGTTGGTCATATGGGGTTGCTACTGATTTGGGTAAATTTGGGGTGCCTTTTGAAAAGACTGTAGATATTTCGTTGTTTGATGTTGAAAACAATTATAGAGAAAGGGAAGTGACCACTCTTGAAGGAATACTTGAAAGAAGAAAAGAGGCCAATGCCATCATCATAGATGATGATGAAAAAGTGGCTAGAGATATTGTGGGAAGACTTTTGAAAAAAATTAAATTGGGAGTTTCACTGCCATTTTTGGAACACAAAGATATTATCGAATTAGATGCCAACTCATTGCTTGCAGTATATAAAAATAAAGGCGATTTTGAAGCAGAATTTTTAAAAATATTAAATCAATCTGTTTCCGCTGGAAATGTAATACTTTATATTAGAAATCTTGCTGAATTTTTAAGTAGTAGTAAAAATATTGGCACTAATTTGGGGTCACTTTTGTCTCCCTATCTCAATTCTAATAATCTTCAAGTGGTAACTTCGGCTACCAATGCTGATTTTCACTTTTTCATTGAGACTAACTCTGATTTGTTGGGAAAGTTTGAAAGGATTATTCCAGATGTTGCGGGAGTAGAAGCGTCGGTTAATGTTCTTTTAGAACAAATGACTACTATTGAAAAAGAATATGGTTTTATTTTTTCATATCCCGCTATATTGACTTTGGCAGATGCGGCTGACCGTTTCGTCACTTATGGGGAAATGCCGGGTAAAGCTATTGATATGATGATAGAAATAGCTCCTTGGGCATCAGAGAGAAATATAGCAGTGCTAGGAGAAGAAGACACTCATCTTTTTGTTTCTGAAAAAACAGGGATTGTCTCTGGAACAGTAAAAGAAAAAGAAGCTCAAAAAATAGAACATTTAGAAAAATTATTACACCGAAGAGTGGTTGGTCAAGATGAGGCTGTAAATAGTGTTGCTGATAGTATAAGAAGATCTCGCTCGGGCATAAACAATCCTAAGAAAATAATTTCTTCTTTCCTTTTTATTGGTCCTACCGGTGTGGGCAAAACAGAAGTCTCAAAAGCTTTAGCTGAAAGTTTTTTTGGAGATGAAAATAAGATGATTCGTTTTGATATGTCCGAATACAATGGACCAGAAGCAACATCTCAACTCATCGGCGACTTTACTATGAATAAAAGCGGTCTTTTGGCTACTAAAATAAGAGACAATCCTTATGGTGTGCTTCTCTTAGATGAATTTGAAAAGGCCTCACCTGATGTTTTGGATTTATTTTTACAAATTTTAGATGAAGGTCTCTTTACTGATGCTTTGGGTAGGCAAGTAAATTGTCGTAATCTTATTATTATCGCCACCTCAAACGCCGGTAGCTCTCTTATTTGGGAAACTATCAAATCTGGTAAAAATTTGGCGAGGTCAAAAGATTTAATCATAAACTCAATCATCAAAGATAAAATATTTCGCCCAGAACTTCTTAATCGTTTTGATGGGGTGATTTTCTTTCATCCTTTGCAAAAAATAGAACTTGAAAGTATTGCTCGGCTTGGCCTCCAAAAGTTGGTTAAAAGATTAAAAGAGCAAAGTATTGAACTGGTCATAAACGAAGACGTGATTAATTTCTTAGTGGAGAAGGGGAGCGACCCAGAGTTTGGTGGGCGTTCTATAAATAGGGCAATCCAAAATGAAATAGAAAATCTAGTGGCTAAAAAGATAATAAGTGGTGAATCAAAAGCTGGTTCAAAAATTGAAATAAAAAGAGAGGAGTTAAGTAGTTAAAAAACACAAAATAGTTTCTTTCGCTTAGCACGCATAAAAGCTTGCTAGCTTTTTGCTCTGCTCGGCTCGTCAGCCTGCGCAAGGCACGCTCAAGAACTATTTTGTGTTTTTTATAATAAGGTTAAATAAAAATAAGGGTTAAAAATATGGCTCTGTTAAGCCATCTATAGGAAATATGCAAGACAAAATGCAATTTTAGTGTTAAAATACTTGACAGATTTTTGGGTTGTGCTATACTTTTAAGCAGTAGTACAGCCTCTCTTAACCCCTGAAGTAGGACAAAGTT
>MHWA01000013.1:15254-15412 GCA_001825335.1 Candidatus Zambryskibacteria bacterium RIFCSPLOWO2_01_FULL_35_19 | reverse complement strand
TAACATCTCTAGGATTTTTTATCTTAAGAGTGCGTGCCGCTTCAATAAAAAGAATATTTTGATAATCTCCGATAGTGCCTCCAATTTCAATTAGAGAAATATCTGAATTATGTTCATCACTCGCACTTTTTATGCGTCTCAAAATTTCTTGAGTGACA
>MHWA01000013.1:14828-15201 GCA_001825335.1 Candidatus Zambryskibacteria bacterium RIFCSPLOWO2_01_FULL_35_19 | reverse complement strand
TATAACATATTTGTATATCATACCAGAAGTCATATAATCACCATCATTTAAATCCATCTCCAAAAAACGCTCATAATTGCCCATATCTTGGTCAGTCTCTAACCCAGAATCCAGCACAAAAACTTCACCATGCTCTGTAGGATTCATATTGCCGGCATCCACATTTAAATAAGGGTCAACCTTTATAGGATTGACCTTAAAACCTTTGCTCTGCAGTATTTTACCAATAGAAGATGAAGCTATACCCTTGCCTACTCCAGACATCACTCCTCCTATAATAAAAATATATTTATGATTTTTCTTCTTCATTACAACTTCAGATATTTACGGACTGCAAGAAGACTTGAGACAGCCCCAATAGCCACTCCAGAAC
>MHWA01000013.1:14626-14819 GCA_001825335.1 Candidatus Zambryskibacteria bacterium RIFCSPLOWO2_01_FULL_35_19 | reverse complement strand
TAAAGAGTATTTCAAAGAAATTACCGATGTAATAATCAAAAATATTGAAACCGATAAAGAAATTTTGGGTCAAATTGCCAAGCCAATATGAGATAGGTAAAAAGAGGAGCATTGTGATAAGACCTGAAGCGAAACCAACAATAATACCAGTCACTATAAACGGGCCTCTGACATAGTTTTTACTAGCCCCCAC
>MHWA01000013.1:0-14560 GCA_001825335.1 Candidatus Zambryskibacteria bacterium RIFCSPLOWO2_01_FULL_35_19 | reverse complement strand
AACAATTGAAACGACAACTAAAGCCAAAGAAATGGCCCAACCAAGACTTTCGGCTGAATCTATAATACGAGATAGTTTTTCTATAGCTGTTTTGTTTTCAAAATAATTAATTTTGTCTATTATTTTATCCCCTTCACTTGAAAGAATATCTTCTTCATTTAAAAAATTAGCAATGCCTTCGTATTGAGAAGGTTGTTTGGCTTTTATATTTAAAACTGCTCCAAGCGGATTTTCTCCCAACTCTTCCAAAGCTTGCAAAGTAATCTGGTCATTTTCATGTCTCAATTTAAATTTTTCTAAAGCTTCTTCTCGGCTGATATATTCAACAGTATTTACTTCAGGCAATGCCTCTATCTTGGTCTTCAAAGAAACAATATCTTCTTCAATCGCGGTAGCTACGAAATAGACATTAATATCTACTTTGTCACGCAATTCATTCATAGTGATATTCAAAATAGCGCTAACGAAAACAACCGAACCAATAACAGAAAGAGTGATAACCATCACCAACATAGAAGCAAAAGAAACATAACCACTACGCGAAAAATTAAAAATTCCTGATTTAATTATTCTCTTTAATTTTGTTGTAAATTCTGATTTTTCCATCCCGTTAGAAATAGAAGATTACACACTCTAGGGTGCTCTCTTTTACTTTATTTAATCTACTAATTGTGTTTTTCATATTTTTAATCTTCGTGATTTCTAACGGGATCCATCCCATTTATAAAATATACTTTCCCGTTATATCATCTCTTATCATCTTGCCATCTTGCATAGTTATCACTCTTTTGCCGATTGAATCAATAACTCCTTTATTGTGAGTGGTCAAAATGACGGTAGTTCCTAAATCATTTATTTTTTTTAAAATTTGAACAATATCATAAGTATTGACTGGGTCTAGATTGCCAGTTGGTTCATCTGCAATGATTATATCAGGTTGATTGACGATTGCTCTAGCGATAGCCACTCTCTGTTTTTCACCACCAGAAAGTTCGTTTGGGAAATTCCAAATCTTACCTCCCAAATCTACCAATTCTAAAACGTGAGGGACATCAGATTCTATTTCATTATCAGGCCTGCCCGCTGCTTCCATAGCAAAAGCAATATTTTCGTAAACATTTTTTTGAGACAAAAGTCTAAAATCTTGAAAAACAGCTCCTATTTTCCTTCTCACAAAATTTATTTCTTCACCAGAAAGAGTGTGTATATCAGTATCATGAAGCATTACTTTGCCTCCCGTTGGTTTATCTTCCGCTAAAAGCATCCGCAGTAAAGTAGTTTTACCGGCGCCACTTGGTCCAACAATAGAGACAAACTCATTAGGGTCTACAGAGAAAGAGACCTTGTCTAAAGCGATATAATCATCATCGTATTTTTTTGAGACATTATCAAAAACTATCACCCCTCTATTATACTACATTTTAAATTTTTACAAACTTTTCTCCGCCTCAATAAACTTGTCTAATTTACCTTCTTCTAAGACAGCTTCCACATCACTGGTTTCCACTTCGGTGCGATGGTCTTTGACTAGTTTGTATGGGTGCAGGACATAAGAGCGGATTTGATTGCCCCAAGTTATTTCAGTAGTTTTACTCACATACATATTTTCTTGCTTTTCAATCCTTTTATCTTCCAAAGCTTTAAATATTTTACCTTTTAGAATAGCTAAAGCTTTTTCTTTATTTTGGGCCTGACTCCTCTCTCCATCTGCTTGAGCTGAAAGATTAGTTGGAATATGGACTATACGCACAGCCGTCTCTCTTTTGTTTACATTTTGACCACCTGGTCCACTGGAACGAGAAAGTTCTATTTTAAGTTCTGATAGCGGTAATTCTATTTCCCCGCCAGAGGCGGGTCCGCCTTTGGCGGAAAATTTTGGTATCACCTCCACCATAGAAAAGCTAGTATGTCTCTTTTGATTTGCATTGAAAGGAGAAATCCTTACTAATCGATGCACTCCCGATTCATTTTTGAGGACCCCATAGGGTCCGAAACCCCGCGAAGCTTTCTTTGACCCTCTGTAGCCTTGTGCGAAAGGGGTAGCGAAGTGGGGCCCAATAATATCAACAGTGACATTTCTATAACCTCCATGATCATTTTGATTTTCATGCAATACATAATAACTCCAACCTTTATTTTCAAAATATTTAAAATACATCTTTAAAAGCATAGCCGAAAAGTCTTCCGAATCATCACCTCCAGCACCAGAAAAAATAGTCATCACCGCATCCCCCCTATCATATTGACCCACTCCTTCCAATTCATCTTTCAAATTTTGAATTTCTTTTATAATCTCTTGAGCTTTTTCTTTATCAGACCAAAAATCAGGGCTTGTCATCTCCTCTTCCAATTCCTTTATCTTTTGTTCTATTTCTTGCTTTTCCATATATTTTTGGAGCCGACTGTCGGACTTGAACCGACCACCTACGGTTTACGATACCGTTGCTCTACCAGATGAGCTAAGTCGGCTATATTCCAATTATGTTATGGAGCCGGAGGAGAGAATCGGACTCTCGACCTCGTTCTTACCAAGAACGCGTTCTGCCACTGAACTACCCCGGCCTATATCTCCTATAGATTTATATCATATCTATTTGGTTTTTTCATCCTTTAAAAATTCTTCACTAGATTCATAATCTTTATAAAGCATAGCGAAACCAGAGAGAGCAAAAAGAAAGACTAAAAATGGAATAACCAAAAAATATTGAGCAGAAAATTCAGCTAAACGAGAACCAAGGAAAACTAAGGTAAAATCAAAAGGCAGATAAAATAAAGCATTGATAAAAGTAAAGGTCCAAAAATTTATTTTACTTAACCCTGAAGCATAAGAAAGGAGTTCGGGCATACTGATAAAACCGACTCTAGCTTTAATAAAAGACTTTGTATTACTTATTATATTAACTGTCTTTAAAACTTTTTCTACATTTTGAGAACCAGCAAAAAAGTTTAATACTCTAGCTCCATATTTTCTACTCAAGAAAAAACAAACCGATGAACCTAAAATATCTCCCAAAAATACGATTAGTAAACCTTTAACACTACCAAAAAGAGCTCCAGAAATTATATACAAAGGAGTTCCTCCTAAAGGAGCGATAATCAAAGTGGTCATTTTTAAAATAATCACCAAAAGTGGAGCAAAGATACCAAAAGCTTGCACTTGAGATTGAAGTTCCCCACTTCTAATCATTATTATAGATACAATAAAAATAGCCAAAATGACCACAAACCATACAATTTCCAATAGAGTGCTTCTGTTCTTTTTCATAATTATTAATTCATTTTATCTTACATACTCTATTTAATTCTGCTAAATCTTCGGCAGATAATACCAAAGAAGTTTCAGTGTCGGTGCCAGTGATGTAATACATTATTGATTTGGCATTTTCTACATGATCCATACCTAAAGCGTGGCCAAACTCGTGAGTCAAAGCAAGTATCAAATCTTTTTTATTATTAAATTGGTAAATATTTATCTCTTTGCCGGTATATTCGGCCTGATTAAATTCAAGACTCTGATTGTATTTTTGATTATAACTTTCAGCCACTTTGTTGTATTCAGTTGCTTTGATGTTACGTTCTTTTAAAAGTTTATTTAACTCGCTAGTTAAAATATTTATAGATGAAGATTCTTTATTTAGTCTTGTCGCCTCTGTATTTAGATACAATCTCTCTTTCTCCAAAGCTTCAAATTTTTCTTTTGGAGCCCCACCTTTACTATTCCAAAAAGCGATTTCATTTTCATAATCATCTTTTCTATTTTCAAATAAATTTAAATCTTTTTCGTATGAATAAATTCTTTCATCATATTTATTTTTAAAAACGCCAAAATCAACATCTAGTTTTTTAAAAACATCTTCTATAGCTGAAAGTCCAAATTCAGTTTTTTGTTTTTGGACTGTTTCTAACTGTCTTTGGTCATATATTAAATTTATTTTAAAATCAGCTTCCGGTTCATAAACAAAAATATCCCGGCCAAGAGCTTTTTCCCAAACTACTTCCGATTCGGCTACATATTTTTTGAAATCTTCTTTAGAAACGTTAAACTGATTGTCAAATACACCAATACTGTATTTCAACCCTTTATCACAAGGATTAATGGAATATTGATAAAAAAAGTAGCCCAGATATCCAAAAGATCCAACTAAAAACAAAGAAACCAAGACATTTTTCAACAATTTCATATTTAAAATTTAACACAAAAAACACTTTTATAAAATAATCTCTTAGACTATCTTGCCACGAAGTTTTTTATGAAATCCAATAGCAAATCTGTGAGCTTCTGCATTGGCAAGTAAAATTTGATTTTCCCACTTCACTAAAGCTCCGCGGGACAGGTCTAATTTTTCAATTTTTAAATCTTGTAATTTTTCAATACCTAATATTTTTATTGGTTTATGTTTTTCATCTTTAACTACCGAAACCACTGGAATATTTATTTTATTTTCCTTTAAAACTTTTTCCATTATATTTTTTTGAGCTTTACCCCCATCAACTACAATCAAATTAGGTCTTGCCCATTCATTATGATTAAGTCTCCGAGAAAGCACTTCCAAAAGAGCTTCAGTGTCATTTATGCCCGGATTTTCTTTAATCTTAAACTTACGATAATCAGATTTTTTTACTTCCCCATCTTCAATCACAGTCATTACTCCCACCACATTTGTTCCTGACAGATGAGCTATGTCATAAGATTCAATCCTAAATTTAGTGTCAAGGTTCAACCTTGACACATCATCTTTTAAGAGAGAGACATCTTGAATGTGATTTAAGGTGAAAATAGTTTTTTTAATTTTTTGAGCTTTTTCAAATTCTCTAGATTTGGCAAAACCTTTCATTTGTTTTTCCAAATTTTTGATGAGTTTATCTTTATTGCTTTCAAAAAACAAAGTAATATTTTTAATAGTTTTAGAGTATTCCCTTTTAGTAATCTCACCGGTGCAAACTCCCGGACAGAGACCAATTTGGCGATTAAAACAAGGTTTTGACCTCACCCCCTGCCCCTCTCCTTGTGAAAGAGATGGGAGAAGGAATGGAGTACATTTGTCTCTAAAAGGAAACATCTTGCGAATTATTTTCATAGCTTCCTTAAGTTGCGAACCATTTGGAAAGGGACCAAATGAATATGCAATATCAGAATTGAGCAAATCTGTTGAACCATCACCTTGAGAAAAGCCTCGGGAGGAGCGACGGCGACGGACGGAGGAAATTTTTAGCAAAAAATTTCCGTGCTTTTCGAGAGGTGTGGTGAATAAAGATTTACTCAATTCTCTTTCCCTCATTACTAAAACTCTCGGGAAATCCTCCTTGGTGATAACCACATAATTAAAACTTTTATTATCTTTTTCTTTTGTATTGGCTTCGGGCTGATACTTTTTAATAAGATTGGCTTCCAAAATTAACGCCTCCAAAACTGAATCTGTTTTTATAAACTTGATATCATCAAATTCGGATAGCATTTTGGATATGAGAGGTCCTCTGGTACTTTCAATATTTTTATTGAAATAACTTTTCACTCGGTCTCGCAAACTAGTAGCTTTGCCCACATACAAAACTCTCCCGCCCTTCATGAATTTATAAACCCCCGGCGCCTCCGGCAATTTTGATATAATTTTCTTTACCCCGCGAAGCTTTAGCGAAGTGGGGTTTATTTCTTTATCCCGCATAGCTTTAGCGAAGTGGGATTGACTATTCATAATCTATATTATACCATATGTACAGGAGAAAAACATATGCGATTTAGCAATTACTTTATTAAAGAAATTGACGATCTTGGGGAGAGCTTTGACTTAGACCCCTTCCTGCCGCAAAGAGGTTCTGAGGAAAGAGAGAGGATTTTTGACGGAATCACTCGCGTCATTAAAGAGGTGGCGACCCAAAACGGAACCGTCTTGGACGAAAAAATTCTCATTCGACTGACAAACGAGTTCGCATACTGCTTTGGGATAAATCGTGGACGCTTCTGGGATGCGGCGGATTTGTTTCAGCCTTCCTTGGCACAGATTGGTGTCAAGCGTAAGAATTACAAGTTGATAAAGGAAAGCAAAAACAAAGAGCCGGTATGGATCAGAAAGAGCTGACCCAACTCAGTTATCTTGCAAAAGGCATCGAGCGATCGATGCCCTTTTCTTTTATTTATTTTTTATAAGCTTTGTATTCCTTCAAAGCTTTTTTCAAATATTTAGCAGTATAAGAATTGCTATTATCAGCTACTTCTTCTGGTGTCCCTTTAGCTACTATATTGCCACCACCACTACCTCCATCTGGTCCAATATCAATAATATAATCACAAGATTTTATAATATCCATATTATGCTCTATGACTACCACTGTGTTGCCTTTATTCACCAATTTTTGCAAGATCTCTATAAGCTTTTTTACATCTTCATAATGAAGACCAATAGTCGGCTCGTCGAGAAGGTAAATTGTTTTTTGTAAATGAGGTCTGTAAAGCTCGGAAGAAATCTTGACTCTTTGAGCTTCTCCGCCAGAGAGAGTAGTAGCTGATTGACCAAGCTCCAAGTAACTAAGCCCGACATCATCAAGAGATTTTAACCTATCATAAATAGCTGGGATATCTTCAAAAAATTTTAAAGCTTCCTCTACTGTCATCGTCAAAACATCATAAATATTTTTATGTTTGTATTTAACTTCTAAAGTTTCTTTCATAAATCTTTTACCATTACAAACATCACAAGGCACATAAACAGTCGGCAAAAAGTGCATTTCCACCTCTATTTCACCATTACCATGACAAGTTTCGCAACGACCACCTTTTACATTAAAAGAAAAGCGACTGGCCTTCCACCCCCTAGCCCGCGCTTCCGCCGTTTCGGCAAAAAGTTCACGAACAAATGTCCAAGCTCCTGTATAAGTAGCGGGATTTGAACGAGGTGTTCTACCAATTGGAGATTGATTGATCAAAATCGCCCTCCCCAAATATTCGGTCCCAGTAAAGGACTTGCAGTTATAAATTTCAGCAGAGCGATACTTGCGTTCAAAACGGGCCTGCAAATTTTTATGCAAAATTTCATACACAAAAGAAGATTTACCCGAACCAGAAACACCTGTTATGGTGATAAATTTTCCAAGTGGTAATTTTACATTTAAATTTTTTATATTAAAGATATTGCCACCAGTTATTTGTATCTCTCCTTTTGGACTTTCTCTTCTTTTTTCTGGAATTTCAATCACTTTATCTCCTCGTAAATAATCCAAAGTATCGGAGCCAGATTTATTTTCTTTAGCGGTAAGCAAATCATCTAAATATCCAGACACCACAATATGACCACCATGAATACCGGCCTTAGGTCCAATATCAACGATATAGTCAGAGGCAAAAATAGTATCCTCATCATGCTCAACCACTATGATAGTGTTGCCAAGGTCTCGCAAAGATAGCAAAGTTTTGACCAAACGAGCATTGTCTCTAGAATGAAGACCTATGGTTGGCTCATCCAAAACATACAAAGCTCCAACAAGTCCCGAACCAAGTTGACTTGCCAAACGAATGCGTTGCGCTTCACCACCAGAGAGCGTGTTGGCTCGACGATCTAAAGACAGGTATTCAATACCAACGTTGACCATAAACTCTAGTCTTGATTCTATTTCTTTTATTACCACTTTTGAAATATTTTTCTCTCTCTCGGTAAGTTTTAATTCAATAAAAAAGTCATAGGCATCTTTGATGGACATAGCCGTTAATTCAACAATATTTCTGTTGCCGATCAATACTTTTAAAGCTTCAGGACGAAGTCTAGCGCCAAGACAAACTTGGCAAACATCTTTACCAAAAAGATGCTCCGTCCCCAAACCATTACATTCAGGACAAGCGCCATAAGGCGAGTTGAAGGAAAAAAGTCGTGGTTCCACTTCTGGATAAGAGTAGCCATCTTTAGGACAAGAAAGTTTGTTAGACATAAAAAATTCTTCCGGTGTGTAATCTTTATCTTTCTCAAAAGACATATCTCTGAATATAATTTTGACAAGCCCTTCAGACTCTTCCAAAGCTTTTTCTAAATCTTCTGAAAGTCTCTCTTCGGCACTTTTTGGGTCATCCAAAAAATCTAAAATGCTTATACTATCCACCAAAACGTCAATATTATGTCTCTTTGTTTTGGACAAAACAATTTGTTCACGCAAAGATTTTTTCTTACCATCTACCAGCACATATGAATAACCTTTACCCAATAGATCATAAAGTAGCTGATAGTATTCTCCTTTTCGCCCACGAATTAATGGAGCAAAAATTTCTACATAAACAGGCAAAGTAATTTTAGTAGACCTAACTCTCCCCTTCCCCTCTCTTAAATTAAGAGAGGGGCCGAGCACAGCGAGAGGGGGTGAGTTATTTTCTTTTTTGAATTTTATCTTTTGAGTTTTTATTTTTTCTAAGACAAAGTTTTTAATTTCTTCATTTGAAAGTTTGTTGATTTCATCTCCACAAACCAAACAATGAGGATGACCGATACGTGCATAAAGTATACGCAAGTAATCATAAATTTCAGTAATGGTTGCTACCGTAGAACGAGGATTATTTGAACGACTTTTTTGGTCTATAGAAATAGCAGGACTAAGCCCTACAATCTCATCTACATCTGGTTTTTGCATCTGACGCAAAAACTGCCGAGCATAACTAGAAAGCGACTCCACATATCGCCTCTGACCTTCAGCAAAAATAGTATCAAATGCCAAAGAAGACTTTCCGCTTCCAGAAAGCCCTGTAAAAACAACCATCTTATTGCGAGGCATCTCCACTGTAATATTTTTCAAATTGTGAGTTCTTGCTCCTCGGACTATAATTTCCTCTTGACCTGAAATGAGCGAAGAGTTTTTTGTTTCTTTTTTGTTCATCTCGTTAAAAATTTTAAATACGGACAAGACCTGTGGCTTGCCCATAGGTTTATATGCAATTTATTGCACCAGTATAATATCACACTTTTTTGATTTTTACTAAAAACATGATATATTTTCTTTAGGAGAATAATCATGAAAAAGCTTTCGTTCTTTTTGAGTTTTATCACTCTCTTGATTCCTGTGAATGTGATGGCTTGCAGTTGCGGACCTTCAACCGTTCAAGAGAATGTGAAATGGGCGGATGTCATCTTCGCCGGAGAGGCAACCAAGGTTGAATATATCGAAGCCGATAGCGATGCTTTGGATGAACCTCGGATTATCGTCACCTTCACAGTTTCTCAATTCTGGAAGGGTGATGTCAGAAAAACCATCATTCTCCACACCACGTACAATAAATACTCTTGTGGAGGGTATTACTTCGAAGAAAGCCAGAAGTTTATCGTTTACGCAAAAAAGTACTTGGCTGAAGATTGGCTTGGTAGTGGTAGACCAAAACTTTCTGGCATCACATACCCCAAACCAGATGAGTTGGTTTTGGGAACAGTTCTTTGTACAAGAACCAATTTTCTTGCTCGAGCAGATGAAGATATCAAAATGCTCGGGAGAGGAGAGACTCCAAAATAACACAGTCCAGCAAGATCGCTCTGTGGTAATACCACCGAGCGATCTTTCTATTTAAGCAAGAGATTCCTAGGTGTTTTTTGGATTTTTAAATTTTTTAATTTTAGAAGTTGTGTTTAACTTTTCCAGTTCCAAAATCTCATCACGCAAAAGTGCAGCAGTTTCAAAGTCCAATATTTTAACACTCGCTTCCATTTGTTTTTCTTTCGAGCGAATGAGCTTTGTGATTTTCGCTCGCCCCGAGCTCGTCGAAGGGTCTATGCCACCGAGATCTATTTTAGTTAGCTCATCTACGGCTTTACTGTGTTCTGATCGCAACTGATCAGTAATATCTTGAATTTTTTTGATAATAGTTTTTGGAGTAATTTTGTGTTTTTTGTTATAAGCAATTTGCTTTTGTCTGCGACGACTAGTTTCTTCTATTGCTCTCTCCATAGAACCCGTCATCCTATCGGCATATAAAATAACTTTGCCTTTTACATTTCGCGCCGCCCGACCAATAATCTGAATAAGAGATGTATCGCTTCTAAGGAAGCCTTCTTTATCTGCATCTAAAATACCAATCAAAGTCACTTCTGGCAAATCCAATCCCTCTCGCAAAAGATTGACTCCAATCAAACAATCAAAACCTCCGGCTTTAGGGCCTTTACGGAGTCTAGTCAAAATCTCAATCCTCTCTATTGTTTTGATATCACTATGAAGATATTCCGCTTTTATCCCCTTTTCCTTCAAATATTCTGACAGGTCTTCAGCCATTTTTTTGGTAAGCGTAGTTGCTATTACCCGCCCTCCAGCTTTTATATTCTTTTCCGCCTCATTTATAAAATCTGCGATTTGACCTGGGTAGTCCAAGAAAGACTTCTCGAGAGCAACTCTCGGACCGCGACTGGCGGGAGAGTGAGGGGATTTTTCAGTAGAAAAATACCCCGGTTGCTCGAGAGAATGTCTTTTTGGACTACCCAACTTGGCAACAATAGGCCGCACCTCAATCATCGGATCAACAAGTCCTGTGGGGCGGATTACTTGTTCAACTATTTGCTCACTATGCTCGGCTTCATAATGACTAGGTGTCGCGGATGTATAGATGACTTGCCCTACCCTCTCTTCAAATTCTTTAAACTTCAGTGGTCTATTATCTTTAGCGCTCGGCAATCTAAAACCATAATCAACGAGCGACTGTTTTCGAGAAGCGTCCCCCGCATACATCGCTCCGATTTGAGGCACTGTCACATGAGACTCATCAATTATTGTCAAGAAGTCGGGAACCACCTCACCCCTTGCCCCTCCCCTTAATAAGGGGAGGGGTTGGGGAGGGGTTTTCCTAAAATAACTAAGCAGAGTATCAGGCGCTTCACCTGCTTTTTTATCAGAAAAATGTCGTGAATAATTTTCAATACCATTGCAATAACCCATTTCTTTAATAAGAGCCAAGTCATAGCTAGTTCGTCTTTTTAGTCTCTCGGCTTCTAAAAGCTTTCCCTCTTTTTCAAATTTTTTTAACTGCACCGCAAGCTCTGCTTTAATTGTCTTAAAAGCTTTTTCACTCTGTTCTTTAGTAGAAATAAAATGCTTAGCAGGGAAAAGAAAGAAAATTTTAACATCTTCTAAAATAGCGCGAGTAATAGCGTCAATTTTTAAAATATTTTTAATTATTCCGTCTTCTATTTCCACTCTAAAAATAATTTTTTCTGAAACAGGCATTATTTCAACTGTATTACCGAGAGCCCTAAATTGTCCGGAAGACAAATCAGCATTTGTTCGTTCAAAATGAATACCTATAAGTTTGCGAACAAATTCTGCTCGCGATATCTTTCTACCCTTTTCTATTTTCAAATTTACTTTTTCATATTCTAAAGGTGAACCAAGTCCATAAATACAAGATACAGAAGCGACGATGATAACATCTTTTCTGGTGAGCAGAGCTTGAGTAGAAGCATGACGAAGTCTTTCTATTTCTTCGTTTATCATTGCTTCCTTCTCTATATAAGTATCAGATATCGGCATATATGCTTCCGGCTGATAATAATCATAGTAAGAGACAAAATAATGAACCGCGTTGTCAGGAAAAAACTCACGATATTCTTGAGCCAATTGAGCAGCTAAAGTTTTGTTGTGAGCAATAACAAGAGTTGGCTTTTGAATTTCAGCAATAACGTTTGCTACTGTAAAAGTTTTCCCAGAACCAGTCACACCTAAAAGAGTCTGGTGCTTCAAACCATTTTTTAAACCTTGTGTTAATTTTTTTATGGCCTCTGGCTGGTCTCCAGCTGGCTCAAAATCTTTTTTTATCTTAAATTCCATCCCGTTAGAAGCAGGAAATCACATTACTAAATACTGCAATTTACTACTTAATTAAACTATTTATAAAGAATCCCGCTTTTGATTTCCGTGGCTTCTAACGGGATCCATAATAGCTAAAACTCTACCATAAAATCACCAAACTACACTATTATTTTGGCTATTTTTTTCAAACGATATAGTGCTATACTCTCCATATGGAAAAACAGACATACCCAATGCGAATCAACAAATATTTGGCGCTCAATAAGCACTCTACTCGTAGAGGAGCTGATGAACTTATTTCTCAAAAAAAAGTCTTTATAAACAACAAGCTGGCCGTGCTTGGTGACAAAGTTAAAGAAACAGACAAAGTAGAAGTGCGTTTTCGTGGCAAACAAAAACCTTATATTTATATTGCCTATAACAAACCCAAAGGTATAGTCACACATTCAGCCCAAGAAGGAGAACAGGAAATAAAAACTGCTGTCGCCATCAAAGATGTCTTTCCCATTGGCAGATTAGACAAAGAATCTGGTGGACTAATAATACTTACCAATGATGGCCGTATCACCGAAAGACTGCTCGGACCAAATCATCTCCACGAAAAAGAATACTTGGTCAAAACTAAAGAAAAACTCCGTAGCAGTTTCAAAGAAAAAGCAGAGGCGGGAGTAAAAATAGAAAAAGAAAAAACAGGCAAATGTAAGATTGAAATTATAAACGACCGCCTATTTAAAATAATTTTAACTGAAGGTAAAAAACACCAAATACGCCGTATGTGCGTGGCCTTATTTCAAGAAGTAGCGGACCTCAAACGCGTGCGTATTATGAACATAAAACTTGATAAATTGAAAAGTGGTGAATACCGCAAAATAGAAGGAGAAGAACTTCAAACTTTTCTAAAAAATCTAGATTTAGCTTAAGTCTTTTGTTGATGTACCACCATCTGGGGGAATGGAATTTCAATACCTTCTTTATCAAAAGCTATTTTTAATCTTTTACGCAACTCTCCTGTAACCTCCCACTGTTTTAATGGCTCTGTATCTCCAAGTATTTTTATCATCACCGCCGAATCAGCAAAATCATCTACTCGCAAAAATTGGGGTGCTTTTATAATAAAATCTTTCCAATCTTGGTCCTCGGCCAAATCATTGCCAACTTTATTTACCACCTCAATCACTTTTTCCAAATCTGCATTATATGAGACACCCATATTCAAATTTACTCGAGCATAATTTTTAGAAAGATTGGATATTTTTTTCATTTCTCCGTGTGGTATATGATGGACAGTCCCATCTAAATCTCTCATAGTTGTCATTCTTAAAGTTATATCTTCAACTGACCCACAAGTACCATCAGAGCAGACTACATCACCGACTCTATATTGGTTTTCAAGAATTATAAAAAGTCCAGCAATAACGTCTCTGATAAGATATTGAGCGCCAAAACCTAAAGCCAGACCAGCCACTCCAGCGGCTGCAATCAAAGGTCCTATATCTATACCAGCTTCTGACAAAAGCATCATAAGGGCTACGATCCATATAAGTATTTTAATAGTGCTATGAAAAATTTGTATCAAAGTATCTTCTCTTTTTTTCTCGGCTTCTTTGCTCAAAAAATGATCTGGCTTGATAGCTTTCCTGATAACCCTGTCCAAAATAGTTTTTAAAAATTTCTGAACCAAAAAAGAACCGACCAAAATAACCAATATAGTGAGCCCATGTTCTTGAAACCAAATTTTAGTTAAATCAATTATTTTTTCCGTAACTGAAATCATAAAAACATTCTAACATATTTTACCAGTAAGTAAAAAAGTTTCAGCTCGCCATAAAGACGAGCTGACCCAGCCCCCACAAAATCCTATCTAAAAGACTTTGAACCAAATCCTCGTGTAGCTCCCCCTGTAGTTGGTGGAACAAGAAGCAACGTCTGTTTTTTTATACTCATAATAACTCCCCTTATTGCTTCATCTGTATTCTTGCTTATTTCCTCTTCAAGAATACGAATTACATCCTCCAACACCCTGTCTCTGGCAGTATTTGCCAGTTCTCTTACTTCATTCATAAAGTCTCCTTTTCCATACAAAACACTAACATTTATGCAACAAAAAGACAAAGTATTTCATTTGTTTTAATTAGTTTGAAATATCAGAAACGGGATTTAATTAAAAATTTACTATTTTTTGTTTATTTTTTCTAAACTTTTTTGTATATCGACAATCTGGGATTCATGTTGATTTAATCTATTTTTTATTTCTCCTATCTCATTTTCCAGTTGAGAGATTTTAGCATCAATTCCTTCAAGTTCTTTTTTTAACCCCATAATTGCAATTTCTTTATTACGAAGTTCTTTATCTATTTTGTCTTTTTTAGGCCCCAATCCTTGTAGTTCTCGCTCTTTTTCTCTTAATTTTTCCGCATCTTTTTTTATAGATTCTTCTAAATCTTTTAACGTTTTTTCTTGTTCTCCACCCATAATATTTATATTAATTATTAAATACTTAAAGATAAGTATATTTTGTCCCACCGTCATTGTCCAGTAAAGCTTTTTTTATTATTTTTTACTGAACTGTTTTTCAAACTTTCTTCAAAAATACCTTCTACTCTTCTTAAAATTTCTTCTCCCTCTTTTTATTTTATCAAATTTCTAACCAACTTTCAGATACAAACAATATTGACTAAATTATTATAATATTATATTATCATCTACGGAATAAGGACCTCTCTTAACCCCTGAAGTAGGACAAAGTTAAATTATAATTATACACACTCGCTAATCTAAAACCAATAATTTTTCTCGGTCGGTG
>MHWA01000012.1 GCA_001825335.1 Candidatus Zambryskibacteria bacterium RIFCSPLOWO2_01_FULL_35_19 | reverse complement strand
TCTTCTTGCTTCAACAATCGCTCCAACCAAAGGAAAACTGAAACATATACTCTGAGAAAAGCCGTCGTTTTAGTACCTTATGCCAAATCTGTTCCTCCTTCGCTCAGTATTTTCCAATCCCCAAATTACACCACACTTTTTAAATGAAGAAGGGGAACCCTTCTCCTTCTTTGTATCTAAAACTGGCTTCTATATCAAAATAGTAATATAATTTTGTATAAGAGTTTAAAACTCTTTTTATTAATAATATAAATCGTATGGCAAAAGGAGACGGACATAAAAAAGAAAAAAAGAAACCAAAAAAAGTAAAAATTAAGTAGGTTTTGGCCACGCTATTATATAAATGAAACTAATCGCTTTAATATTTTCATCTTTTTTTATAATGCTGGCTTCTTTGGTTGGAGTTTTTTTTACTATCAAATTTTTGAGTGATTGGACGAAAAAAAATATAAAATATTTATTGGCTTTTGCTTCTGGAGTATTTACTATCGTCAGTTACAACTTAGTAAATGAGGCGTTAGAGCTTGGCGCCAACACCTTTTTTGTTTGGATGGCTATCATTTGTGGATTTCTTGTATTTTTGATTGTAGAGAGATTTTATCCTGATATTCATTGTCATC
This sequence comes from Candidatus Zambryskibacteria bacterium RIFCSPLOWO2_01_FULL_35_19, assembly GCA_001825335.1. Classification (GTDB taxonomy): domain Bacteria; phylum Patescibacteriota; class Minisyncoccia; order Phycocordibacterales; family WO2-35-19; genus WO2-35-19. Next base: position 6,095 of record MHWA01000012.1, on the reverse strand, counting down.
ATGATAATCAAAGATGTTTATCAAAAGATTTAAATGGGGGAGCTAAAAAAATTTTAATTGGCGATTCTTTTCATAACATAGGAGATGGTGTTCTTTTGGCGCCAATTTTTGTAGCCGATATCAAACTTGGTTTAATGGTTGCTTTTGGTATCCTTATTCATGAAATAGTTCAAGAAATATCTGAATTTTTTGTTTTAAAAAATGCAGGTTATTCTACCAAAAAAGCTTTGACTTTAAACTTTTTGACTTCAAGCACTATCTTGATTGGAGCCATTGGGGGTTTTTATCTTTCTTCTTTGGAATATTTGATTGGGCCATTTGTCGGCTTTACAGCTGGCGTTTTCATTTATATCCTTTTGGCAGACCTTGTCCCAAAATCAATCAGACACTCTCGTCAAGAGAAAAAATATTTTAACTATATTGTTTGGACTATCTTTGGTATTTTTTTAATTCTTTTTGTTAATTTTTTGGTAGGAAATTGAATCCACTTTTTAACATTGGAATTTATAATAGATATGTTATATAATCAGTTTATTATCATTTAATAAAATAATTTTAAATATGGCAAAAACAAATTCTGCTTTTATGAAGCCACTGACTTTGAGCCCAGAGCTTGAAGCTGTAGTTGGTAAAGGTCCAATGCCCCGATCAGAAATAGTATCAAAAATATGGGTTTATATCAAAGCCAACAATCTTCAAGATACAAAAGATAAAAGAATCATCGTTTCAGATGAAAAACTTTTAAAAGTTTTTGGTGGCGAAAAGACTGTGCATATGATGAAAATGGCAGGACACATTTCTAAAAACGTTTCTTAGTCTCAATTCATAAGAGATGATAAAAAACGTCTAATATCCAAAAAAACCGCCCCGATATTTCACCGGGACGGTCATAAAACTCCAAGAAGATAGTTCATAGCATCTCCAACGCCATATGAACTATTTTCATTTTCCATTAAAAATGGAAGAAAAGAAACATCGTCTCCAAGAGTAACCACTGGAGGTTCATTAGAGTTGCCAAACCCAGATGTAGAAATAAGTCCATTACAGAGACACCCTCTATCTGCAGTATCTTCTTCGTTTCCACCTTTGGAAACAAATTTTTCTACAGGTTCAGCAGGACAACGAAAACCAATAGAACCGTCTTGTCTCTCGTAAAGAGAAACCAATACACCTTGGTCACATTTACGAATCCGAGATTGATATACTTCTAACTCGGAAAGGGTGTCGACTAATTTCACCACTTTGAAGGGAAAACTTGTCGGAGAAAAACGCATATCAGTTCTGACAGAAAGCTCGTTTTTAAACCCGAGCTTGCGAACTTCCGCTCGTAATCTGGAATCCATCCCACTCTCTTCACAAAGAGCGAAAATAGATCCAACCTGAATACCGTTGGCGCCGATTGAACGTGCCCACTTAAGCATTTTAGAAGAAGCTTTTGAACCTCCGATCCAAAATGGCAGACCGAGATCTACTATTTTGGAATAGTCCACTTCATCCTTGGGGCCATAAACACTTCCTTTTCTGGGTGGGGCGTTGTGTCCACCCGCTGTCGGCTCTTCCACAACAAAACCGTAAACGCTTCCTTCTGGCAGTTTTTTCATAAGAATACTTCCCAAAAGGTTTGACGAGATAATGGGGATGAACCCGGGCTTTTTCATCGGAGGCAATTTGCTTCCAAAAAATTTCTCCGGATCAAACTTCATATCCCAGCTAGTTACTTTTGTGCCTATTACAGGCACACGATAACTAGCTGTCCCGCCTTCGCTTATGCTACGAAGTAGCTCTGGAATTTGAAGCGGAATACCCGCTCCCATAGTGACAAAGTCCACTCCAGCCATCATAGCGCCCGTAATAGCATAAGGGTGAGGCAGAGCCACTTTTTCCAAGTAGTTGATGCTCACTGGGTTGGAGTGCCCTTCTTTCGCTAACCAGACGAGTGCAAAATTCGCACAAATAGTAAGCGAGATTAGAAAAGAAGTTGGTTTGATATTGAAAACTGGTGTCGCTTTGAAAGCAACATTTTCAGGTTTTCCACCCTCCACAAAAAACTCTTTGAGCACTCTTTCTGCGCATTCTTGAAAAGGAAAATGAGAAAGAGCTCTCCGAAAGTGGCCACCTGGGTCACCATTTTGAAGTCCGCGAGCGAAAATTTTTTCAAACGCCACTCCAGAAACAGTGCCTAACTGACCAAGTTCTGAAACTTTTTTTGCCAAAAACCAGCTGGAGATACCTACCCCCATGCCGCCTTGAATTATTTTTGGAAACATTGAAATAGCTCCTTTCTGCTTTCTGCTAAATAACTTCTTTTTTCATCATATCATAATGCATCTATTTGTTTTAGTTGAATAAATAATGTATAATAGAAGTAATCTCCCTAGCGGGATTTTATTTTTCAAGTTATAACAAAATGGAAATACGCAACATAGCAATCATAGCTCACGTAGACCACGGCAAGACCGCCTTAACAGACGCCATCTTAAAACAGACTGGTTTTGAAGAAGAAGGAGTCTCTATGGATTCAAATATGCTCGAAAAAGAGCGTGGTATTACTATTTATTCTAAAAATGCATCCGTTATTTATAAAGATACTAAAATAAATATAGTAGACACTCCGGGGCATGCTGACTTTGGTTCAGAAGTAGAGCGTATTTTGCGTTCCATTGATTCAGTGCTTCTAGTCGTGGATGCCCAAGAAGGACCAATGCCTCAAACTAGATTTGTTTTAAAAAAATCTTTAGAAATTGGTCATAAACCAATAGTGGTTTTAAATAAAATAGATAAAAAAGCAGCTGATCCACAAAAAGCACACGATGAAATATTTGAATTATTTTTTGATCTCGGAGCAACTGAAGAACAGCTAGATTTTACTACCATTTATGCTATCGCCAAAAATGGAGTAGTTATGAAAAATTTGAAAGACAAAGGTGAAAATATTTATCCTTTATTGGATACCATTTTAGAAAAAATACCCCCAGCCAAAAATGATAAAGAAGCTCCTCTCAAAGCACAGCCTTTTAATCTAGCTTATGATAATTTTTTAGGCCGAATGGCTATCGCTAGAGTTTATCAAGGTACTATCAAAGATGGACAAAAAGTTTTTGTTAAAAAATCTTCTGGTGGTATAGAAGAAGGAAAAATAATAAAAATGTTTACTTTTGAAGGTATCAAAAGAAAAGAAGTTAAAGAGGTGGAAGCGGGGGATATTGTAATGCTCGCTGGTCTACCAAATATATATATTGGGGATACTATAGTTTCTGATCCAGAAACAGAGAGTTTGCCTATCATCAAAGTAGACGAACCAACTATCGCCTTAAATTTTTTAGTTAACAATTCTCCTTTTGGTGGTCGGGAGGGAAAATTTGTCACTAGCAGACAAATAAGAGAACGTCTAGAAAAAGAACTTGAGATAAACGTCGGACTAAAAGTAGATTTTTCCGCCCAAGGCGGATCCGCCTCTGGCGGAGATAATATAAAAGTTTATGGCAGAGGAGAGCTCCATATCGCTATTTTACTAGAAAATATGCGCCGAGAAGGTTTTGAACTTCAAGTTTCAGAACCGCAAGTTATTATAAAAGAAATAGATGGAATAAAAAGCGAGCCATTTGAAGAAATCACTATTGATATACCAGAAGAAATGCAAGGAGTGGTGATAGAAAAATTGAGCAAACGTGGAGCTGTGATGTCTAGCACCAAAGCTCATAATGACCATCTTCGTCTTCTTTTTGAAGGTCCAACTCGCGGACTTCTTGGTTATAGAAATCAATTTGTTATTGATACTAAAGGTGAAGGTATCTTTTCTAGTCAGGTAATCGGCTTCAAACCTTACGCTGGGAAAATACAAAAGAAAAATACCGGCTCAATGGTCTCTATGACAAAAGGCAAAGCTTTAGCTTTTGCTTTGGACAATCTTCAAACCAGAGGAACTCTTTATATCGGCCCAACAACTGAAGTATATGAAGGGATGGTGGTCGGCAATACCGCCAAAGGAGACGATATGGTAGTCAATCCAACCAAAGGAAAACAGCTAACCAATATGCGCGCCAGTGGTAGTGATGACAAAGTATATTTAGCACCACCAACACTGATCACAATTGAAAGTGGGTTAGAGATAATGTCTGAAGATGAATACTTAGAAATCACTCCCAAATCTACTCGCATCCGCAAAAAATACTTGACCGAACTAGAACGTACTAAAATGACTAAAAAATAAAACTCAAATAATACAAGGGTAGCCCTTGTATTATTTAGTCATCAAAGCTTGCACTCCATCCCAAAGTCCATCACCATCGGTATCACGAATCTTAGGATTAGTTTTAACACAAACCTCTCCCTCTTTTGGCGATAAACATTCTTCATCATAATCCGCTATACCATCTTCATCTTTATCTTCAGTATAAATAATCAACCTATCATCAATCTCTTCTCTAGAAGCAACGCCTTTACTGACAGTAGCCCCTTTAAAAGGACTAAAACTTAAAAGTTTAAGACTTTCATTGTCTTTAACAAAAAAGATAATAGCTCTATGGCGACCCAAAATACTATCATCTTCTTGTATTTTAAAATTAGTTGCTAAAATAATCTGCTTTTCATCACTCCAAATATTTACAAAATCTTTTTTTTCTAAAGCTCCACCATAAGCGTAAGCTGAGCTCATCCTTGCCTTACAATCAATTATATCTTTAAGGTCCTCACAAATTGGAGCTACTTTGTAAACAACACTTTTAACCCCTTCTAAATTTTGCTCTTTATTGTATTTCAGATATTTTTGAAAAGCAGTCCAAGCAATATCTTTAGGATTATTAGATTCAGAAGGAATAACAGTATCAGTATTAAAAAAATTTTGTCCTGAAAATTTTTGTTTAATCAAACTATCACCACTTATACTATCTATTATTGGATTATCATTGTTTGTAAATAAAGTTCCACCTTCACTCCTAAAAGCAAAAATTGCCAAAATACCCACAACGATAAAGATTAAAACAATACCTAATATTTTTTTGATATTCATTTTTATATTTTTATATTTTTATAATAAAAATCCGAAAGCTCTTTTAAAAAGCCAGGACCATTATAAATCATTCCCGTTATTAGAGCTACCAAGTCAGAACCAGCTTCAAATTTTGCCACCATATCTTCTTTAGACATCACCCCGCCACAGCCAATAATAGTAAATCTTTTGCCATAAATTTCTCTCGTCTGTTTGATTAATTTATTTGAAGTTTCAAAACACGGTTTACCACTTAACCCTCCTTGATATTTTTCTGGAGCTTCATCTCTATAAACTAGAGAATTATAATCTTTATTTAGATTACCAATAATAACTCCTTTTATGCCTTCAAATTTTTCTATTATTTTAAGAAGTTCGTTAAATTTTGACCATTCTAGACTAATTGGCATTTTTATATAAATAGGTTTAGAGCAGGGGATAGAGGAAATTTTTGCTAATAATATTTCAAGCAAATCAGGGACAGTGAAAGATTCTCCGCCAAATGCGTTCGGGCAAGAAATATTTAAAGTATAATAATCTCCCACATTTTCTTCATTCAATCTTTTAAAACTATAAAAATAATCTTCCACACCAGCTTCTGTCGAGCATGATTTTTCATCATTGGTCCGAGCTATAGAGACACCTACTACAAAAGCATTTTGTTTTTTGTATTTTTTTAGTCGCTCAATAATAGTTTCTACACCTTCATTGGCTAAACCTTTATTAACTAAAATACTTTTTGATTTAATGAGTCTCTTGAGACGTGGTTTTTTATTTCCCATACAAAATCTTGCCGTAACAGAGCCGACCTCAACTCCACCAAAAGAAATATCGGACAAAATAGCCGGAAGCTTGCCATTATAATCAAAACCTGCAGAAAGAATAAAAGGGGTCTGGTAGGTTAGACCATCAACTGTTTTAGAAATATCTGCGCCTTTATAGCCATAAAAAAACCTCACTATTTTTTTAAAAAATACACTTTTACCCGCAAAAGCACCCATAAAAACAAAAAAATTATGAACTTTTTCTGGGTCAAATTTGAACAATATCGGTTTTAGAACTTTTTTATATAACATAAAGAAATCTTATTATATAATATAAAAAAAGA
>MHWA01000011.1 GCA_001825335.1 Candidatus Zambryskibacteria bacterium RIFCSPLOWO2_01_FULL_35_19 | reverse complement strand
GTTTAAATCTCCCACCCAATAAAATACTTCACTATCTGGTCCACAAGGCCCTGTCTCTCCTGCTGGTCCCCACCAATTATTTTTCTTTGGTAATTTAGCAATTCTCTGCTCCGGAATACCTAAACTTTTCCAAGTTTCAAAAGCTTCGCTATCAAAAGGTGCATCAGTATCCCCTTCAAAGACGGAAACTGCTAACCTATCCTTATCTAATCCAAGCCATTGTGGGGATGTCAAAAATTCTAATCGCCAAGGGAGTACTTCTTTTTTAAAATAATCGCCAAGTGACCAATTTCCTAACATTTCGAAAAAAGTATGATGACAGTAATCACCCACTTCATCAATATCTCCTGTCCTTATACACTTTTGAACATTAACCAATCTGTTTCCTGAAGGATGTTTTTCACCCAAAAGATAAGGAACGAGCGGATGCATACCGGCAGTGGTAAAAAGGACCGAAGGATCATTTTCGGGAATGAGTGAAGCGCTTGGAATCACCTTATGCCCCTTGCTCTCAAAAAATTCCAAATATTTTTTTCTTATTTCTCCCGAGGTCATATTATTTTTTATTCCTATTTACCCACCATTTGCTCTTTTGACTCTTTTTATCAAACCACCAGTCGTTTGAATCAGTCTTCATGATTTCTTTAGCAATAGCTTTTGCTTGCGGAGTTTTTAATCTTTTTATAGCTGGTTTGATCCAAGCTAGAGCTCGACTGTTACCTGTGTCTACTTGTTCTTTCAAAGCTAAAATCCATTCTAAATTGTCAGAGTCTTTAACGATTTTAGCTTCGGCGGTTTTCTTTTCTTCATATTCTTTAATCAAACTAAACATAATATCTCCAAACGGAACTGAATCGGTGATATCTTTGTGAGCTTCGTGTTCTTTTCTCTCTACATATTTTTGATGGACATAATTCAGGTCTGAAATGCGTGTTTCTGATATGTCGTGTAGCAAACACATTTGTAAAACTTTTGACATATCTACCTTGCCATCCATAAGAGCAAGCATATAAGCGATATAGCTAACACGGTTTACATGTTCAGCCACGCTTTGATCTCCAGTACCTAAAAAATGAAAGCCACTTCGTGGGGTTCTGGCCAAAATACCGACTTCAAATAAAAAATTAGCGATTTTTTTATTGTCTGTAATGCCTTTCTTTTCTTTCTTTTTCATATTCCTATTTTACAATAAAAATTTTATAATTTCTTGTTTTGTTTCCAGAGTGATTCGAGTAGGTCAATGTTTGCTTTGATGCGAAGGAGACCGGTTTCAAAAAGTTTTTTGTTTGGGTTGATACCTATTTTTTTGAAAATATTTTCAGGTGAATCCGAAGCACCAGCTGAAAGAAACTTGATTACATCCTTTATTTTTGTCTTATCTTTTTTGTAGTTTTCATACAAAGTATCAGAGATAAGCTGTCCAAAAGCGTAGGAATAAACATAAAAGAAATTGCGAATATGTGACCAAGTGACAAAAAAGTAGCCATCTTCAGGTTTCAAATCAAAAATCGGCCCCAAATATGATTTCATATGTTTGTTTAAAAGTTCGGCAATTTTATCTTTTGATAAAAACCCTTCTTTTCTGATAGTAAGATGTAATTCGTTTTCAAAATTAAAACAAGCTATTTGGCGGAAAATGGTTGAAATGTCATCACTAATTTTATCGTGGAGCAGAATCATTCTTTCTTTAACGGAAATATTTTTTAATGCTTCTTCAAAAACTAAATTTTCAAAAAAAGTGCTAGCGACTTCGGCGGTGGCGATGGTATGACCTTCATAAATCGGTCTTTGGGTTTTAGAATATTTGGCATGAATACCATGACCCATTTCGTGAGCTAAGGTGGTCATGGAACGAAAATCATCAACATGGTTTAGAAGAATGTATGTGGGCAGATTGGTACCACTAGAGCAAAAAGCGCCACCATGCTTACCTTTTTTTGGAAAGACGTCAACTAATCCTTTTGTAAACATTTCTTCTACATAATTTCCAAAATCAGGGTGTGCTTCGTTAAAAGATTTTATCACCTTTTTTGTGCCTTCTTCAAATGTGATTTTGGTTTCTGTTTTGCCAACCTTAGCACTTCGATCAGCATATGATAGATTTTTTTCGTCCAGCATTTCAGCTTTTATTTTGTAAAAACGATGAGCCAAACTAAAATTTTTTGTGACAGCTTCAACCAAATCTTTTATTGTTTTTAGATCATTCTCATAACCTTTTACTGTCGCTTCATAAGGTACTTTAAAACCTCGCAACTTGTCGTTTATTTTCTTGTTTGTAACAATAGCGTTTATTTCACTTTCTGAAAAATCACTAATATTTTCTAAAACTTTCATTATTTCTTTATGTAGTTTACGTCTCTCTTTTGTTTTTAAATCTGATATTTTAGCGAAAGCTTCAGCGATTGGTAATTGACCACCATTAAACTTGATCATCTGTTTGCTTAAAAGTTTGGAAAATCCCGAAGTCCACATACTGTGAGCGGGGGTGCTTTTAAGATTCATTATTTTTTCTTCTGGTTCTGAAAGATTGTATTTGGCATTTTCAAAAAGTTTTTTAAGAAAATATTTGAAGGGCTCTAACTCTTTGCTTTTCAAAAATTTAGTTTGCAAATCTTTTGGAATTTTGCCAATTTCTAAAAAGAAAAATTCAAGTTCATTTGTGAGGTCAGCATAAAAATCAGAAAGCTTGGCAATTTCGGCGTGAGCCATATTGTCTTCAGCATTTAATGAAATTCGATGTGAATAATATGCACTAGGTCTTTCGCTTGCAGGATTGTTTGATAAATTTTCGTATTCCTCTATTACTTTAGCTAGTGCTTTAGAAGATTTCAGGTGAGCTTTGTCCTTTCTATATTTTTTGGCAAAAGTTAAATAAAGTTTTTTTATAGTAGCCAAATCTTTGGTTACCTGTTTTTTGATGTCTCCTTTATATATGTGCCCCAAATCCCATTCAGTTTTGTATTTCATATCAAGATATTATCTTAACTTCACTGAAAATTCAACTTCATTCACAAGATGCTCTCATTTACAATATAACACTTAACGCGATCGGGTTAAGTGTTATATTTATAATTTTTTCAAAAGCTCAAAATCTTTTTTTAGCATGTTTTTGGTGTGAGAATTATAGACAGCAACAGCTGGATGATAGAGAATGATTATTTTCACTTTACCATAAGGAAGAGTAGTTTCGAAAACTTGACCGTGGAGTTTACTGATGGGCTCTAACTTTGACTCAAGCCCAAATTTTCTCATTATATATTCCATTGAATATCTGCCTAAACCAACGATGATTTTTGGTTCTATTATTTCAATCTGCCTATCCAAAAATGGTCCGTATATTTTTATTTCTTCTGGTGATGGGTCTCTGTTTAGAGGAGGGCGGTCTTTGACTATATTGGTGATGTAGACTTTTTCGCGATCCATACCGATATACGCTAGTAGCTCATCTAAAATTTTGCCCGAAGCGCCACAAAAAGGAAAACCAGTTTGAGCTTCATTTTTGCCTGGAGCTTCTCCAATAAACATTACTTTAGCGTCGTGACTCCCCTGTCCTATAACTGGTAAATTTTTGTTTTCAATCCGATATTTATATAAAGGAGATTTTTTTAACGCCACCACTTCATCCTTTATCGCTCGCATTAATTCTTTTTTGTCTTTTTTTATTTTTTTAAGCATTATTAACTTTGTTTATATAAGTGCAATATTCGCAAGTTGGAGAAGCTTTGGGGATTTCGTTTGTGTCTAAACATTTTTTCATATTCATCAAAGTTTTTTCAATCCAATCTGCTTTGCCCTCGTAAGGAATTAGTTTTATATCAAACTCTAGTTTGCCGTCAAAGGCTTCCCTATCTCTTTTGCCATTGGCATAAACAAAATATCCAGTGTCGCTGACTTTAAATCCATTTTGCCTCAAGAGCCACTGATAAACTTCCATCTGCCTTTTATAACCATCTTGCCACTCTGCATCTAGGTTTACTTCTTCATTTTTACTTGTTGCTTTGTAGTCAACTACCATAAGAGTATTATTTTTATCAACCCAAATATCATCAACAGCACCAAATACCACAAAATTTGTCGGCTCATAAAAAGTTTCTACGCCAGTAAAATTTTCTCGCCAAATGTCCATCTTTTCGTGTTGGAAAGGCATTGCGTCAATACCATAAGAGTCCATCAAGGGGTGCGGAGTTTTTTGGTTGCGGTGAATGTCAAATTCTTTTTTGAGCAAAGTATCAACGGCACTGTTTAGATTAAAAGGAAAACCTTGGGGACGGGAGACACCAATGCGTCGGTCCAAATAAAAACATCGCGGGCATTCTATAAATAAATCTATTTTACTTCGACTCACTTTGAAAGCTTCTTTTGACTTAGGATCATAAAGTTTTTTTCTATACCAGGTCATTTTATTTTTGGATTAAATCTATCTCTTTCATCATTTTTTCAATTTTTTCATTAGAGAGACCAGTTTGTTTTAAAATATCTGGATTGTCTTTGGCTTGTTTGCAAAGAACTATACCCGCTTCCATCAAAAGTTTTTCGTCACTTTGAGTAATACTGTTGAGACAAGTTATTGGGTGTAAATGTGCTTCTTCTACCATATCTTGGAGATTGCCTTTTTCTGGATAATTCCAACCAATTAATTTCATATTTCGGCATTTAGCATATTTGATAGCTGATTCAGAAAATTTGGTGTTAGTGATGAGCCATCCTTCGTCCAATCTTCTTTTGTTTGGACCAAAATTTTCAAATTCTTGATTGGCTAAATCATCCCATCTGGATTTGATATAAAGAGCTACTTTGAGGTCGGATTTTACACCGTATTCGTTGTGGAATTTTGCTTCTATCATAATGAGTTTATCTTTATTCCAAGCCGTAATGTCTATTTCATGTTCGGCGCATTCTCCTTGAGCGATAAAATCAGTGGTGGTTTCAAAACCTTTTGTTCGAAATATTTCGGCTATGAAATTTTCAAACGGAAAGCCAGTGGGACCGAGCTCCATGATGGCTCTACGTAATGAATATCTGACAGCAGCTGGTCGCTCTTCATCTTCTAATAGTTTAAAAGCATGATGATAAATCTCTCTGGTAGTATCACCTTCTTTTAATTCGCTTTCTATTTGAGCTACTATTTTTTCAGCTATTTCTCTACTAGCTTGAGCTCGCATTAAAGAAGAGAGTAATTTTTGAGAATTAAACTCTTCTCGTTCACCTGTCGCTTTGATTATATATTTATTATTCATTATTCTATTATACCTCCTCCTAGGCAAATTTCATTATTGTATAAAACTAAAGATTGACCCGGTGAGACACTCGTTTTAGGTTTAGTAAAAGTAATCTGCAATAAGGGTTCCCCTTGTTGTTTGGATTTTTGTGGTGTAATTTGACATTTTATTTTTTCTTGACGGTATCTAATCCGGCAAAGTATTTTCTTGCTTGGAATTTCCCCAATGATATTAACATATTTTAAGTACAAGGACTCTCCTTGTATTGAGTTGGGTTGTGGAGTAATTTTTGGAGCAACTGTAATGGTATTTTTTTTAATATTTTTAGAAACCACATATAAAGGACTATCATCGGTAGTCTTTTTTGTGATGGTAAAACCATGACGCTCGCCGATAGTGAAAAATAAAGCCCCTTTATGATGTCCAATTACTTCTTCTTTTTCATTCCCCGCTCCACTGAAGCTATACGGGGCAAGTAAAACTTTTCCTTTTTTTGGAGTGATGTATCTGGTCAAAAATTCTTTCATATCTATTTTTCCCAAAAAACAAAGCCCTTGGCTATCCTTTTTTGTCGCTTGCGGTAAACCAAATTTTCCAGCAAGCTTTCTCACTTCATTTTTTTGTAAATCCCCTATTGGAAACAAAGTGTGCTTAAGTTGTTTTTGAGTTAAGGTCCAGAGGAAATATGATTGATCTTTGTTTTTGTCAGCCCCTTCAGAAAGTTGCCAAAAAAAGCTTCTTTCTGAAAAATCCTCGGATCCCGGCTTTGCTTCGGTCAGATTTTTCTCGAGAACTTTTTTTGGCAACTTTTTTTTCAAAACTTTCGCATAATGTCCGGTCGCAACAAAATTAGCTCCATTTTTAAGAGCGAATTTTAAAAAGTGTCCAAATTTTATTTCTTTGTTGCACATTACATCTGGGTTTGGAGTTCTCCCCTTTTTATATTCCGCAATCATATAATCTACCACTTCTTTTTTATATTCTTTTTCTAAATCAAGAGTTATGAAAGGAATATCCAAAATAGCCGCCACTTTCATAGCGCTTCTCCTGTCCTCTTTCCAAGTGCAAGGATATCCTTCTGGAGTCCATGCTTTTATAAAGACTCCAGTTACAGCATATCCCCGCTCTTTTAAAAGTGCTGCGCTAACTGCGCTATCTACTCCACCAGATAATCCAACAAATACTCGGGGCTTAGATTTAGGATTTAAGATTCTTGATTTAAGATTTTTTTGTTCTTGACTTTTCATATTTATGTATGTTATTCTAGTTTTTAGAAATTGGCAAATTGCCGGAAAGAAAAAGGAGAAATCATGATCTTGGAGCTTGAACTGCGCGGCTTTTTTGATTTTGGAGTAGAAGATGGGGGTCTTAAGATAAATGCGGGACGTTGCATCCTTTGTTACCTAAAAGAAGGGTTGAAAGATGTAAAAGGTACCGTAGATCTCATAATTTGTATGGACACATCTTTTCCAGAAGCAGTCCTTTTCCATGTGTTGAAGGGTGGTAATTTAGCCGACTCTGTTAGTTTTTATTATATCGTCGATTTTCCCCCAGATATCGATGAGGGTATCTCTCACACACGAATCGGCAGCCTCATAACCCCTCAAGAGTTTTGTGAAATAATTGTCCCGTTGGCAAAAGTCGGAGTTTGATGATTTCGACTCACAACCTAAGGCCCCGACAAAATCGGGGCCGATTCTTTTTATAATTTTTATTTCCCCCCTCCTGCACTTAGGAGAGGGGTCGGGGGTGAGGTTTTTTACCTCAAATATCTCTCCCTATTCCATTGATGCCCGTCAAAATCTTTGGCATAGTACATATTGCCAGATTTGTCGGACATAAAATATAAGTATTCGGTTTGAGTGGGAGCGATAGATGCTCTCAAAGAATCTATTCCGGGATTAGTGATA
>MHWA01000010.1 GCA_001825335.1 Candidatus Zambryskibacteria bacterium RIFCSPLOWO2_01_FULL_35_19 | reverse complement strand
TTCAGTGGTAAGCAAAATAGCGGCAGCAGAAGAAGCATTTTGGAGAGCAGTGCGAGTGACTTTGACTGGGTCAATTATACCCTCTTTGATTAAATCTTCAGAAAATTCTTCAGTCATCGCATTGAAACCAGCATTTTCTTTTTCTGAACTCATTATTTTTTCAACAGCAACCGAACCATCGGCATTGCCAATATTTAAAACTATCTGTCTTAATGGGGCTTCTAAAGCTCGCAAGACGATATTAAGTCCTAAAGCTTTTTCTGGAGTATTAAATTCAGAAGCTTTTAGACTTCTAATTTTTTTAATAACCCTGATAAAGGCGCTACCGCCACCAGCAACAATACCTTCAGCGATAGCCGCTTTAGTAGCCGCCACCGCATCTTCAATCTTCAGTTTTAAATATTTCATCTCTGTTTCGGTCGCCGCGCCAACTTTAATGACCGCTACTCCGCCAGAAAGTTTGGCAATCCTGCTATCTATTTTTTCTTTATCATATTTTGAATCCATCATTTCTTTTTGTTTTTTCAAAGCCCTGACTCTGGCAGTAACAAAATTTTTACTACCATAACCACCGACAATCACTGTGCTATCTTTTTTAGCAATCACTTTTGTTGCTTCACCCAACATATCTACAGTAGCGCTCTCTAATTTCAAGCCCAAATCTTCAGAGATAACTTTGGCTCCGATAGTGACGGCGATATCTTCAAGTATTTCTTTCTTATTATCTCCATACCCCGGAGCTTTAACAGCCAACACCGAAAAACCGCCCCTAAGTTTATTTACTAAAAGAGTAGCCAAAGCTTCCCCATCAACATCATCAGCAATAATAACTAATTCTTTTTTGCCTGATTGAGATAAGCTCTCTAATAAAGGCAAAATATCTTTGATAGAAGAGATTTTTTTGTCAGTCAATAAAATAGGTACATTTTTATATTCTGCTTCCATTCTTTCCGGATTGGTAATCATATAAGGAGAAACATAACCTTTATCAAATTCAAGTCCTTCTACCACTTCAGAATCAACTCCAAAAGTTTGTGATTCTTCTACTGTGACTACACCATCTTTACCAACCTTATTTATAGTATCAGCGATAATACTTCCTATTTCTTCGGATTCAGCCGCAATGGTAGCTACTTGTTTTATCTCTTCTTCGTTTTTGATTGGTTTAGCGATTTGTCCCAAGACAGTCACAACCTTGGTCGTTGCTTCTTCTATTCCCATTCGTAAACTCATAGCATTAACTCCCATATTAGCGTGTTTTAGACCTTCGGTTATTATGGATTGAGCCAAAATGACAGAAGTAGTCGTCCCATCTCCAGCTACATCATTTGTTTTATTGGCCACTTCTTTAATAATCTCGGCACCCATATTTTCAAATTTATCAGAAAGAGTTATTTCTTTGGCAATAGAGACACCATCGTTGGTAATAGTAGGCGCTCCATAACCTTTATCTAAAACTACATTTCTACCTCTTGGGCCAATGGTAACTTTGACCACATCTGCTACAGCATCTACTCCTCGTTTAAGAGATTTTCTAGCATCTTCATTAAATAGTATTTTTTTTGCCATATGATTTAGCGAAATCATGTCGTGCGATACCTCCTTTAGAGCACGACTTATTTCTTTTGTTAATTATTAATTTTTTATCACTGCCAAAATATTTTCTTCCTTCAATATATAATATTCTTCTCCTTCGTATTTTATCTCTTCGTATCCATATCTTGAAAATACAACCCTATCTCCCACTTTTACAGAAACAGGTATTCTTTTACCACCTTCAGCCCACTTGCCTTCGCCCACCGCTATCACTCTACCCTGTTCTGGCTTCTCTTTACTAACCGTATCAGGAATGATAATGCCTGATGAAGTAGTATTCATTTCTTCCTCCGAAAACGGTTTGAGCAATATTCTGTCATCAAGTGGAACAATACTAAAATTTGTTTTTTTATTAACCTTTTTACTGATTTTAGCTTTCTTTTTTGTTTTTATGACTTTTTTCATAGTTTTATAAGATTAAAATAGTTACTAAACCTTGGGTATTATAATCTATCCAGCTTTACTTGCAAGCTTTTTGAGATATGTTATACTGACTTTAACAACGAAAACAAGGAAATGTTATCCTATATTCAAATAGTTTTGGCCATCTTATTGGGTATCCTCATATTGATCCAACATTCCGAAGGATCTTTGGGTGCTGCTTTTGGTGGTGGTGGTATGGAAGGTGGCGCGAGAACTAGACGTGGACCGGAACTTTGGATTTTTAGAGGGACCATCATTATAGCTTGTCTTTTTGTTGCTTCTACTATTTTAAATTTGTTATACTAATATCTCACTATTTAACTTAAGACTTCTATCTAAGCTAAGTCTCTGATATTGAGACACAATTAAATGAATCCTAAAAATAAAATTGTATCTTTTTTTTATAGCATATTTGTTAATTTTCACTGTCTAAATTTTATAAAAAAAATAGAGAACGTAGTGAAAGCAATGAAATATTCAGAAAAAATATTTTTCTTTTTCGTATCTTTTATTTTTGTTGCGAGCAGTCTCTTTATGCTTTTCAAAATTAACAATTCATTTTTAGTAGAAGTGCCAGCTTTTGGTGGTAGTTTTACAGAAGGGTTGGTTGGTAGTCCTAGATTTATAAATCCAGTACTTGCCATCTCTGATACCGATAAAGATATGAACTCTCTTATTTACTCCGGATTGCTAAAGATTTCAAAAGATGGAGATTTTCAACTAGACCTTGCCGAATCTTATGAAATAAAAGAAGACGGAACTGTTTATGAATTTATAATAAAAGATGAAGCTTTTTTCCATGATGGAGTAGCATTAACCGCAGACGATATCATATTTACTATAGAAAAAGTGTTAGATCCAGTCATCAAAAGTCCTAAAAAAACAAACTGGGAAGGAGTCTTAGTTGAAAAAATAGACAACAAAAAAGTCAGATTTACATTGGGGAAAGCATATCCACCATTTATGAATATTCTTACTTTGGGTATATTGCCAAAACATATATGGGAAAAAGTATCTTCAGAAGAATTTCCTTTCAGTAAATTTAACATAGACTCTATCGGTTCTGGACCATACAAAATAGAAAAAATTACTAAAAATTCAAGTGGTATTCCTACTGCCATAAATTTTTCTTCTTGGAAAAAATACACTTTGGGTAGACCTAAAATAAAATCAATCACTTTCAAATTCTTTCAAAATGAAAAAGAACTGATAAAAGCTTATGAAGATAAATCTATAGAAAATATGTCTGGATTAAGTCCAGAGGTAGCCAGCAAAATATATAAAAGTGAAGATGTTTCAAATAAAGTGTCTTTGCCTAGAGTCTTTGGAGTTTTCTTAAATCAAAACACAGCCCCAGTATTTTTAAACGCAGAGATAAGAAAAGCCCTAGATCTAGCTACACCTAAAAAAAGGATAGTTGATGAAGTTCTTTTTGGATTTGGAAATGTATTGAATGGACCAATACCAAACAATATTGAGACAGATATAGAAAAAAGCGTGGGCAATACAGAGGCGGCTAAAGATTATTTACTCGCCAAAGGTTGGGAAGAAAATGAAGATGGTATCTTAGAAAAAACAATAAAAAAAGAAAAAATGGTCTTTAGTTTTTCTATCGCTACTTCTGACGCCCCCGAATTAAAACAGACCGCAGAGATATTGAAAGAAGCTTGGGAAAAACTGGGAGCTTCTGTTTCAATAAAAGTATTTGAAACTGGAGACTTAAGTCAAAACATAATAAAATTAAGAAAATATGACGCTCTCTTGTTTGGAGAAGTAGTGGGAGAAGAAAGTGATCTTTTCCCCTTCTGGCATTCTTCTGGACGTAACGACCCCGGTTTAAATATTTCACTCTACGCCAATATAACCGTAGATAAAACATTGGAAGACCTTCAAAAAGAAACGAACATACTAGAAAAAGAGATTAAAAAGGAAACTATTGTTTCTGAAATTCAAGAAGATACACCGACTATATTTTTATTTTCTCCACACCTAATCTATGTCAGAGCACCTAAAATAAAAAATATGACATTAAAAAGGACTTCATTTTTAAACGAAAGATTCTTGTATATTAACGAATGGTTTATAGAAACCGATAAAGTTTGGAAATTTTTTGAATAAAATTAATCAAAATTAAAAATATGAACGAAAAGAGAAGAAACAGGATAAGAAGTTTTCATGCCCCAGAAAAACAAAAGAGTGAGACACCTTCTGAAAAACACACAAAAACTAGACCTTATTCTGATACCCGCCCAAATAAAAATAATGATTCAATTAGACCAAGAAAAAGTGGTGGCTCTTTTTCTCGTAAACGTTTTTCTAACTCAAATAGTAGATTTGGTTCAGCTGAAAACCAAAAAAAAGAAACAAACCAAAAGCCAGAGACCCTTTCTTTGCCTCAATTAACGCAAGGCAATATCAGAATAATACCTTTAGGAGGAGTTGAGGAGATTGGTAAAAATATGACCGCTATAGAAATAGGAGACGATATCATCGTTATTGATTCTGGATTTCAATTTAAAGATGCTGACACTCCGGGAGTAGATTACATCCTTCCAAATACCAAATATCTTGAAGAAAGAAAAGATAAAATAAGAGGAGTGATTATAACCCACGGGCATTTAGATCACATTGGGGGCATCCCTTATATTATGTATCGTATTGGTAATCCTCCTATATATTCTAGAGCTTTGACTACTATTATGATTAAAAAGAGGCAAGAAGAATTTCCTCAATTACCGCCACTTGATATTAAATTGGTAGAAAAAGAAGATACCATTTTCTTAGGAAAACTGAAGGTTAAATTTTTTGCCGTCACTCACACCATTCCTGATTCTATGGGTATCATTATTGAAACTCCTTATGGAGTTATAGTCACTCCGGGAGATATCAAATTAGAACATGAAGATGGCATCCCAACAGAGAGAGAACAAATAGAGTATGCTAGATTTGAAAAAGAAAAAGTGCTTTTACTTTTGATGGATTCAACCAATGTAGATAACCCCGGATTTTCTACTCCAGAAAAATTAGTCTGCAAAAACCTAGAAGAAATAATAAGAAATACCAAACGCCGATTGATTATCGGAACTTTTGCTTCTCAATTAGAGAGAGTTGTTTCTATTATTCAAGCAGCCGAAAAAAATGGTAAAAAGATAGTAATAGAAGGCAGGAGTATGAAGCAAAATATTGAAATAGTGATGTCTCTCGGTAGATTAAAAGTAAAAAAAGAAACGATTATCTCTGTAGAAGATATTGAAAATTATCCCCCAGATAGAGTGGTGGTCTTAGCCACTGGAGCTCAAGGAGACGAATTTGCCGCTTTGATGAGGATGTCAACCAAAAGTCACAAATATCTAAAAATCGGCAAAAGAGATACCATTTTGCTTTCTTCTTCTGTTATTCCCGGCAATGAAAAATCGGTTCAAAAACTAAAAGACAATCTCTCTAGACTAGGGGCAAAAATAATCCATTACCGCACTTCTGATGTCTTTATCCACTCTACAGGACATGGCAATCGTGGAGAACTAGAATGGATCCACAAAAAAATCAAACCAAAATTTTTTATTCCTATTCACGGAAATCACTATATGCTTAGAATACACGAAGAACTCGCACAAAACTTGGGTATGCCAGAGAAAAATATAATAGTACCAGACAATGGTATGATAATAGAAATTCAAGATAAGGGTGAAAAGATAGTCCAGCTAAAACAAACTGCACCTTCTTCTCCTGTTATGGTAGACGGATTTGCTGTCTCCGATGTTCAAGAAGTGGTAATGAGAGATAGGAAAATGCTCTCTGATGATGGTATGTTTGTGATAGTGGCTATCATTGATTTGAAAACCGGTAAACTACGCAAATCTCCAGACCTTATCTCTCGTGGTTTCGTCTATCTTCGTGAATCTCAAGAACTTCTTGGTCTTACTCGGCTAGTGATCAAAAAATCCATTGAAGATAGCACTCGTGGTATGAATCCTATTAATTTTGATTTTATCAAAAATAATGTTACCGATGATGTGGCTCGTTTCCTTTTGCAAAAGACTGCCAAACACCCTATCGTCATCCCTGTTGTTTTGGGGGTTTAAAATTTTAAGAACCTCACCCATTTTAATATTATTACAAAGTTTGAGTTTTTCGCTTCCCCTCTCCTTACTAAGGAGAGGAGTTAGGGGTGAGGTTTTATAAAAATATAAAAACGAGATAATTATATGACAAAGTATTACAATATTACAAAATTAAAAAACAGGAGGAGAGAATTAAGAAAAGAATCAACTCCTCAAGAGATTTTATTGTGGGAACGATTAAGAAATCGAAAATTGGGAGTCAAATTTAGAAGACAACATAGCATAGGTGGTTATATTCTTGATTTTTATTGCCCGGAGAAAAAATTAATTATTGAACTTGATGGAGAGATACATAATAGAAATGATGCAAAAAAGAATGACGCTGTCAGAGATAAATTTTTTGAAGAACTTGAATATAAAGTTTTAAGATTTAAAAATGATGAAGTTGATAAAAATATAGATAGAGCGGTTGAAGAGATAAAATTCCAAATTTGACTTTTACATATTAAGTATGATATAATAAAAGATAGGAGGAAGAACCAATGAAAAAACTTTTGGGGCGCGACCGCAAGGTTCGCGCCCTCTCTGTTTTAATATTTTCACAATACCACCTCACCCCTCACTTCGTGTGCCCTCTCCTTAGTAAGGAGAGGGGCCGACAAACTTAAATATCATAAATAAACTAGATAGGGGTGAGGTCGGGAAATTGAGGGTGACCCTCTGGGAAGGAAAGAAGAATTTTTAAAAAACTGTTATAATAAAGCAAATGATTAGGATAGTGGGTAAATCAAGAAAACTTAAAAGACTTTCTATTTATTTGGCGGGATTTTTTTTGGCTTTTCATTATGTCTTGGTTATTTATGTCAATTCCTCTTTTTTAAAACAGTTTTTAAGTATCGGCACTATAGGATTTTTGTATATTATTGGAGCCCTCCTAAGTATAATTTTATTTATAAAATCCCCCATAATACTAAACAAAATTGGCAATTTCAAAACTTCTATAATATTTATACTACTTGAATTAATAGCTACATTTGGTATCGCCAGTTTCCATAATCAAAAATTATTAATCATCTTCTTCTTGATACATCAGGCGGCGATGCCACTTATTTTCTTTTCATTAGATATATTTTTAGAACACGAACAAGGCAAAGAATCAGAAACTGGAGGCAGTCGTGGCACTTATTTAACATTTCAAAATGTCGCATGGATTAGCGCTCCAATCTTGGCTGGTTTTATTGGTAAAAATTTTGATTTGCCAAAAATTTACCTACTCTCTTCCCTTTTTATATTTCCACTACTTTTAAACTTAAGCTTAATATTTAAAAATTATGAAGATAAATTAATATCAAAAGTAAGACTTATAGACACTTGGCATTCTCTTAAAAATAAAAT
>MHWA01000009.1 GCA_001825335.1 Candidatus Zambryskibacteria bacterium RIFCSPLOWO2_01_FULL_35_19 | reverse complement strand
CAGGCGACTGCGCTACCGCTGCGCCACCGCGGAATGTTAGGATACACGAACTATTCTACCAAAAAAAGTTTAGTAAGCAAAGGGTTTAGATGAAAGACGAAAAAGTCAAAATATGTTAAAATAGATTACTTATGGGTAAAAAATTTGAAAAAGAAAAAATAGTCCAGATTCTTTTGGTGGTTGTTGTGGTATTGCTTGGGCTGTTTGGATACGGATTTTATAGATATTACAATCTTTCTAAAGATTTTTCAGAAACTAAAACGATTTTAATTGAGACCCAAAAAACTCTTGTTGAAACCAAAGACGAAGTTAGTTATTTGCTTGATAATTTAAATAAAGAACAAGATAAAAATAAAACTTTTGAAGATCAAATAGGGCAGATTGCAAACACGGTTGGCACTTTGGATAAACTTTCTAAGACAGACAAAGAGCTTTTACAAAAATATTCTAAAGTTTATTTTCTAAATGAAAATTATGTTCCTAATGGTCTTTCAGATATTCCAAAAGAATATCTTTTACAAAAAGAGAGAACTTTAAAAATTCATTCTAAAGTTTTGCCTTATTTAGAAGAGATGATTAAAGCAATGAGAGAAAATCAAACACCTATTGAAATAGTTTCTGCTTATCGTTCTTTTGGAGAACAATCTTCATTAAAAAATAATTATAATGTAGTTTATGGCGCTGGGGCCAATACTTTTTCGGCTGACCAAGGATATTCAGAACATCAACTTGGCACTGCCCTTGATTTGACTACAGAAAATTTAGGAGCGAATTTCACTGATTTTGGTGATACTAAAGCTTACCAGTGGCTTCTAGAAAATGCTTATAAATATGGATTTATACTTTCTTATCCTGAAGGAAATGATTATTACCAATTTGAACCTTGGCATTTTCGTTTTGTTGGCAAGAGTTTGGCTAAGAGATTGCACGAAGAGAAACAATTTTTTTATGATTTAAGCCAGCGCAATATAGACGCTTATCTCATAAATATTTTTGATTAAATTTTTTAGGATAAAAAGTTAAATACTGATAAACTTAATATGGATTTGTAAAATCCAGAAAAGAGGGGATATGGAAATCTTGGGTTGTTTGTTAATTGGGTTTTTGTTGGCTGAACTGGTCACAATGGTGACCACACTTTATCTGCACCGAAGCTCAACACATAAAAGTGTGAAATTTCACTTTTTTGTTGAATTTGTTTTTCAGCTAATTCTTTGGCTGATGACGGGGATAAACAGGAAAGAATGGGTAACGGTGCATTGGAAGCATCACTCAGATACTGACAGAAAAGGAGACCCACATAGCCCTGTTTTTTTGGGATTTTGGAGGGTGCAACTGGGGAATGTCTTGCTTTATAGGAAGGCCGCTAGGGATCCAGAAATAATGAAGCTTGGTGAGAAAGTGAATCTCTCGTGGGCAGAAAAAAATCTATTCACCTCACCTCTTCTCGGGCTTTCCATTGGGATTGGGACAGCTTGCTTGATATTTGGCTGGTGGCAAGGACTTTTAATTGCCTTGTTCCACACAGTCTTTTACTTGCAACTAAACTCTCTAGTGAATGCTTATTGCCATCTATGGGGATATCGAAATTTCCCCGAAGCCGACGCTTTCAATAGCAAGTGGGTGGCGTGGATTACCGGAGGAGAAGGTTTTCACAACAATCACCACAAAAAACCGGGAAGTCCAAAACTTTCTAACAAAAAATGGGAGTTTGATATGGGTTGGGCCATTATCGAAACTCTTGAGTTCTTTGGTTTGGCAGAAACAAAATAAGCAGCCCCTCACCTTGAGACATAGGTGAGGGCGTTTTATTTATTTTTTTAAAGGAGTATAATGGAGATATGAAGATAAATATAAAAGCAACAAATATTTCTCTTACTCCGGCTATATCGGAATATATAGAGAAAAAAATTAATACTTTAAATAAATTTTATAAAGAAGATGAAGAGATTATAATCAATGTAGAGGTAGGTAAAACCACAGAACATCACAAATCTGGAGATATTTTTAGAGCCGAGATTCACATCAGGCCTCGTGGCAATGAATATTACGCTTCAGCTGAAACAGAAGATTTATACGCTTCTATTGACCAAGTTAAAAACAACATTGTAAGAGAGCTCACTTCCACAAGAAAAAGAGCAATGAGATTAATTAGAAAAGGTGGGTCTGGTATAAAAAATATATTGAGAGGAGTATCAGATATTGGAGGCAAAAGTTGGAAAAGGATAAGGAATAAAAAATAACAATTTATTTTTGACCTTGCATAAAACTTTCATAAGACATTTCTTTTTTGCCTTCGGGGATTATTTTTAATATTTCAAGATTATTATCTTTTAGTTTTGCATCAGTTATGATTACTCTGATTTTTTTGTTGCCTCTCTCTGTATAAAAATAGGTTCCAGGCCAGTTTTCAAAAGCTTTTATTTTTAGAAAGTTTTTGTAAGGGTCATCTTTTAAATCTATTTCCCCATCTGCTTTTTCAATCTTGCCACATTCGGTCGCAAGATTCTCATTTTGCATAATTGGGTCAATTGCGCCAATAAGCCACTCGGGTAAAATATGGGAAAAAAGGCGCGCGCCTTCCACTGCTAATATTTTTTCCAATTCTTTTCTATTGGGGATATCAGGAATTTCCTTCGTGGCAAGCTCTGAAATGCACGGATAATTTTCTGCTGAAAATTTCCTGCGTAGCACAGCCTCAGTCAGGCTCGCAAGGCATTTCAGAGCTTGCCACTTCGGAAATTTGACTTCTTTCTGCACCACAATCGGTCCCGTATCCATCCCCTCATCAATTTGCATTATAGTAACACCTACATTTTTTTCATCATTTAAAATTTGAGCTTGGATAGGGGAAGCTCCACGATATTTGGGCAAGAGAGAAGGGTGGATGTTTAAAGTTTTATGAATTGGTATATCAAATATTTCCCTTGGAATTATTTTGCCATAAGAAGCAACCAAAAATAAATCCCACTCGTCGCCATTTAAAAAGTTTTTTAAATAATCTTTGGCTGGTTCTTCAAAAGGGGTGCCGTCTTTTTTTAAGCTTCTTAAACTTTTTGGTTGATAGACTGGTATATTGTTTTTTTCAGCCCAAACTTTAGTTGGTGGTGGGGTGATGATGAGTTTCCGCCCTTTTGGTTTGTCTGGACTAGAGACTATTAAATGAGGCACAATGTTGTGCGCTTTTAATTCTTCTAAAACATAAACAGAAAACTCTGATGTGCCAAAAAATGCAAATTTCATAATCTTTTTAATAAATAATAAAATAACACTTCCATTCACTTGTCATCGCTACTACGTGCTGCGGATGTTCGTTCTAGTGTTATTTTATTATTTTCAGTATAGTCTGCGGGTATCATTTCTTTTAAATTGATAGCTTTGTCAGTAAAAAGTATTCCGTCTAGATGGTCGGTTTCGTGTTGGAAAGCTTGGGAGAGCAATCCTGAACCACCCATAGTGAATGGCTTACCTTCTTCGCTGTAAGCTTTGATAAGAGTTTTTTCAGCTCTCTTAACTTTACCATAAAGCCAACGAACAGAAAGACATCCTTCTTCAACTAAAGTTTGTTTTTTTGAAGTTTTTAATATTACTGGATTTATAAAAATCATATCTTTGTAAACAACCTTTCCTTTTTCATTTTTAAGATTATCTTTTTTTTCTACTTCAGATTTTTTATTTCCTATCTTTGTTTCTGCCATTAACTCAAATATTCTTTTAGATATGACAAAAATTCGCAAGTTTTCTCCTATTTGTGGCGCGGCGATGGCTACTCCGTCTTCTTCTGCGTTGAGGGCTTTAATCATTCTCTTCAGGACATCTTTTATCTTAGGGCTTTTTATTTCTGCTACAGGTATTTCTTTGGCAATCTTCCTCAAGATCTTGTTTTCTTTTTGTATGATTACATTATCCATTTAAACTCTAGTTTACCGCATATTATCGGTTTTATCTACCTACAAATCATAACAAATTGTCGGAGTCTACTTTTATTTCAAAATGTGGGGGGAGAGATTTGAGAAGAGAGAAAAGAGAAGGGTCAGATTTAATATGTGAAGTTTGGTTGAAGAGGGGTGTATAATAAAACCAACTACTTTTTTTGAGCTTAATAACAGCGTTAACAGCTGCTTGTTCGCCTTTTTTCTCATGAACGGAAGGAAAGATAGTAATGTCATATTTTCCTTTTGATGTTTTGTTTTGAACTCCGATATTTAGTATTTCAGAAAGTTTTTCTATTTCTTTGGAAACAAAATTTCGAGTACCCCTGACGGTGATTTTAATGAAGAGACCAAATGGTGGATAGTTTAAAACTTTACGGTCTTCAATCTCTTTTTTATAAAATTCCGCTAAGTTGCCATTTATAGCAAACTCAACTGTTGGGTCATCGGGATTGTGGCTCTGGATTAAAAAATTTTCTTTAGCTATATTTTTGGTTTGTAAAATTAGTTTAAATATTTTCTCTCTAATTCTAAAATCAGGAATAGAAAATAGAGAATCAAAAGAAACGATAGCTGAACTCCCCACTTTTTTGTAAAGATAAGGAAAAGCCATCTCTGTTCCCAAAAGAATACTTCCTCTGCTTTCATAAAAATTGTTTGCCATTTTCAAAGCTTGAAGATTAGTGCTGGTGGCGTCTTTGTGGATTTCAAATAAGTTTACTTCCGGAATATCTTTTTTTATTTCTTCGGAAATTCTGTCTATACCAGAGCCAAAAGCAGCTAGTTTCCAACTGCGACAATTTTGACAAACTTCAGCTGCATCTCTTGTTTCTCCGCATTGGTGACATTTAAAAACCCCGTTACTTTTCATTTCATCTGCGGTGTTGAAATTTTTTTTGTTTTTAGTTCTATATAAAATCATAGGAGAGGCACAATTAAAACATTTTACTTGTTCACCGCAGTCTCTACATATAGTAATGCTAGAAAGCCCTTTTCTAACAGCAAAAAGGAAAATATTTGAATTTTTTGAAATGGTCTCTTTTATTAAATTTAATAGTATTGGTGATAAAGTTTTGAATTCTTTTTCTTTATTGGAAATTTTTTTTAAGTCTATTACTTTGGTTTCCACATCTTTTGGTAGTCTCCATTTTACGCTTTCAAACTCTACTATTTCACCTTCTTTATATCTATTTAGGGTTTCAATTCTTAGAAATGAATCTCCAATGACAATACGGATATTTTTTTTATTAGCTAAAATTTCAGCAAAAAATCTTAAATCTATAAAAGGTTTTGATAATGTTTTCCATCCATTTTCATTTTCTCTGTCTATAATAATAGTGCCGAAATCATTTCTAGGTAAAAATAGCCATTGGGCAGTGGCGATGATAAGTATTGGATGAGTGGTTTTTGAAGCTCCCTGCCACTTTTTCTTTAATTCTTTTTTGTTTAATTCATTATGAAAAGCGTAAACAAAATTTTCAATACCTCTTTCCAATTTTTCTTTAGCTTGTTTTATGTCTTGGTTTTTTGATAGGCAAAGGAAAACAGATTTTTTTTTGGCAAACTCTTCTCTGATGAGGGAACGATAATGAATAAACTTTTCTTCGTCGGGAACCTGCAATACTGCCACTTCACTTTTGGTTTTGTCGTCAGGATTACCAAGGGCGGTCATTGAGTTACCAAGAGGAACCCTTTGGGACAAAGACAGTTCAAGGGTTCCCTTTGGTAGCGACAGTATGCTTGGATTTTCTAAAACAAAAGAAGGTATGAGATGAGAGAGGATATTGCCTTGGTTAGTGACGAAGTATTTGGCGGTGATTTTCACAGCTTCTAAAAATTCTTTTTGTAAAAAAGGTTTGGAGTTTAGAGAAATTATCTTTTTTAATTGAAAATTGGCTCTTTTTAATTCTGTTTTTGATTCAGTAGCATTTTTGCTTTCTATAACTAAAGCATTAACGCTTTTGTTCCTGATATTAACTTTTACTAAAGATCCTGGCTCTATCTCTTTAGATGAAAAATAAGATAAAGAATCTTTGTTTAAACCTTTAGAAAATGGGAGACATTCAATGATATACATATAAAGATTGTGGCAGAGATTTAATGAAAGCTCAATATTGCTCTAATAGTCAGTTACTTGTAGTATTTGATTATGAATATGAAAATTTTTTCTAAAAAACTCGGTATTGATTTGGGGACAGCTAACACTTTAGTTTTTTTACCCGGTAAAGGAATAGTTTTAAATGAGCCTTCGGTGGTGGCTATATCACTTGAAGATAATAGAATCTTGGCAGTTGGGAATGAGGCCAAAGTGATGATTGGTAGGACGCCAGAAGCCATCACGGCTTATAGACCAATGAAAGATGGAGTGATCGCTGATTATAAAGTGACTG
The DNA here is from genome assembly GCA_001825335.1 of Candidatus Zambryskibacteria bacterium RIFCSPLOWO2_01_FULL_35_19. Classification (GTDB taxonomy): domain Bacteria; phylum Patescibacteriota; class Minisyncoccia; order Phycocordibacterales; family WO2-35-19; genus WO2-35-19. Next base: position 2,516 of record MHWA01000009.1, on the reverse strand, counting down.
AAGCAATGCTCTCTTATTATATGAAAAAAGCTTTAGGTGGTTGGAGCTTTATGAAGCCAGAAGTATTAATAAGTGTGCCAGCCGGAGTAACCTCAACTGAAAGAAGGGCAGTCATTGAAGCGGCTATTAAAGCTGGAGCTAAAAATGCTTATGTGGTCAAGGAGCCGATTTTAGCCGCTATCGGAGCCGATATTCCAATTTATGAAGCTAAGGGAAATATGATCGCTGATATAGGGGGAGGAACAACAGATGTGGCGGTGATTTCTTTAGGAGGAATCGTGTCTTCCACGTCGGTTAAATGTGCTGGTAATAGGATTGATGAATCTATTGCTGATTATATAAAAAAGACTTTTAACTTAGCGATAGGAGACAAGACAGCTGAAAATATAAAAATGAAGATAGGCTCGGCTTTGCCAATAGATGAAGAACTTTCAATGATTATAAAAGGAAGAGATCTTGTATCTGGTTTGCCTAGATCTGTTGAAATAAAAACCAACGAGATAGTCAAGGCCATCTCTAGAGAATTGCGTGAGATTATCAAAGCTGTTAAAGATGTTTTACAAGAAATTCCACCTGAGTTGGCTGCTGATATTATTGACCAAGGTATTATTATGACTGGAGGAACTTCTTCTCTTCGTAATTTACCCGAACTTATTTTTAGAAGGGTTGGAGTGAAAACCACTCTTGCTAAAGACCCGCTCTTCTGTGTGGCAAAAGGCACAGGTATTGCTTTAGAACATTTAGGAGCTTATAAAAAGACGATGATTTCTAAAAGATAAAACATTACACCAATACACTAATGAGCACGAATAACACAAATAAAAAAAAGGAGATTCATCATGCTAATGTTTTAATAGGGAAAGAAAATTATCATGATTTTGTTTTTGATATTTTATTAAATGATTTGGATTTTGATATAAAAGCTAACCCTGATTTTTTGTTTGTAGAGAAAGATTTTTTAGGTATTGATGATGCCAGAGATTTGGAGAGATGGGTGGCAGGAAAACCTTTAATAGGAGAGATTAAAGTTTCTTTTATTGTTTCCAAATCAATTACTTATGAAGCTCAAAATGCTTTACTTAAAGTTTTGGAAGAACCACCAGTGGGGACTTATTTTTTTATAAATTTAGATAGTCTTGGAGGACTTTTGCCAACTTTTCTTTCAAGGGTTAGGATTTTAGACGCTTTTTTGGTATCTGAATCTGAAAATATTGGAGAATCTGAAGAAAACAACACTTTAAAATTTTTGAATTCTAAAATAAAAGAAAAGTTTGCTATTACTCGCTCTTTGGCTAAAAATAAAGATAAAACTCCGATGAAAGAATTGATAAGTAATTTGGAAGAAATTTATTACAAAAGTTATAACAAAGATATTGCAAATGATACTGAAAAAGCTAGAGCGATGAAAAATATACTGACGGCTAAAATATTTGCCTCTACCAAAGGGTCTTCTCCCAAGATGCTTTTGGAGTGGCTTTCTTGTGTGCTATAATAATTACCAAGGACAGCCCTTAAGCTGACTGGTCCCAAAGGACTGCCTTTGGTAATTATGTTTGATTTTTCAGAACTAAAACAGAAAAGTAAAGATGTAGAAGAATGGCTCTCAAAAGAGTTATCTGGTATTAGAACTGGCAAAGCTACTCCCACTATTTTAGATTTTGTGCAAGTAGAAGCTTATGGTTCAAAGATGCCCATCAGAGAATTAGCCAATATGGTGGTGGAAGATGCCAAAACTGTCAGACTAGAGCCGTGGGATATTAAAGTTGGTAAAGATATAGAAAAAGCTATAACAATTTCAAACTTAGGTTTATCAGTGGCTCCTTTTGAAAAAGGGCTTCGGGTTATTTTTCCAGAATTGACAACCGAGAGGAGAGAACAATTTAAAAAAGTAGCCAGAACAAAGTTTGAAGAAGGTAAAGTTTCTTTAAGAACTTTGCGAGATAAAATATCAAAAGCTATTGATGAAAAAGAAAAAGCGGGCGGGATGGGAGAAGACGATAAGTTTAGATTGAAAGATGAAATGCAAAAAATAATAGACGAATCTAATAAGAAATTAGAAGAATTAGTGGTTAAAAAAGAAGAGGAAATAAAAAAATAATATAAATGTCATTTTTAATTTTTTTGATTGTCTTGGGATTGCTTGTTTTTGTCCATGAGCTTGGACATTTTTTGGCTGCTAAGAAAGCTGGAGTCAAAGTGGAAGAGTTTGGATTTGGTTACCCGCCACGGGCTTTGAAGCTCGGTAGTCGGTGGGGAACACTGTTTACTTTAAATTGGATCCCTTTTGGTGGTTTTGTAAAAATTTTTGGTGAAAATTATGAGGAAAATTTAGTTTATAAAAAGGAACAAAAACATACTGTTCCTGCGTTAGGTCATAAGGATAAGGCTCTTGGAACAGTAGTTTTTGTTCCTTCTTCTTTTACTCAAGTTTCTAAAAAATGGCAGGCTGCGATTTTGGCGGCAGGTGTAACTTTTAATATTATTTTTGCTTGGCTAATTTTATCTTTAGGATTTAT
>MHWA01000008.1:30055-31010 GCA_001825335.1 Candidatus Zambryskibacteria bacterium RIFCSPLOWO2_01_FULL_35_19 | reverse complement strand
TGGGGACCAGCAGGAGAGACAGGGCCTTGTGGACCAGATAGTGAAGTATTTTATTGGGTGGGAGATTTAAACAAAATACCAGAAAGCTTTAATGACGATAGTTCACTTTGGTTAGAGATTGGCAACGATGTATTTATGCAATACAACAAAACCGCAGAAGGTAAGTTTGAACAATTATCTCAAAAAAATGTTGACACCGGTTATGGATTAGAAAGAGACTTAGCAGTCGTAAATGGTTTAGACGATAATTATAAAACTGATTTGTTTTGGCCGATTATAGAAAAGATAGAGGAATTGTCTGGCAAAAAATATGAGGAAAATTTGAAGGCCATGCGGATTATTGCCGACCATTTAAAAGCTTCTACATTTATTTTAGGTGATGAAAAGGGTATAGCTCCAAGCAATACTGGTCAAGGTTATGTTTTGCGACGCCTCATTCGTCGTGCTGTCCGTTATGGCAAACAGCTCGGTTTAAAATCTTTTACCAAAGATATTTCGCAAGTGGTAGTAGAAATGTATAAAGATGTTTATCCCGAGCTTTCAAAAAACCAAAATTTTATTTTCAACAATCTAAGTCAGGAAGAAGAAAAATTTGAAAAAACTTTGGAAAATGGTTTGAAAGAATTTGAAAAGGGGACTGACCCATTTATACTTTTTACTTCATATGGTTTTCCGTTTGAACTAACCAAAGAGTTGGCAAAAGAAAAAGGAATAGAAATAGATGAAAATAAATTTAATGAAGAATTGAAGAAGCACCAAGAACTTTCTCGCACTTCAAGTGCAGGTATGTTTAAAGGAGGACTTTCAGACGCCGGAGAAGAAACCAAAAAATTGCATACCGCCACTCACTTACTTCGTCAAGCACTTGAAATTGTGTTGGGAGAGCCGATCAGACAAAAAGGAAGCAATATAAATAGCGAGCGTTTGCGTTTTGATTTTGGTTTTGGAAGAAAGA
>MHWA01000008.1:0-30044 GCA_001825335.1 Candidatus Zambryskibacteria bacterium RIFCSPLOWO2_01_FULL_35_19 | reverse complement strand
AGAAAGATGACCGATGAAGAAAAACAAAAAGTAGAGGACCTAGTCAATCAAAAAATTTCTGAAAACCTGCCAGTTAATAAAGTGATAATGAAAAAAGAGGAAGCTGAAAAAACTGGCGCTGTTCATGCTTTTGGTGATAAGTATGGTGATGAAGTCAGTATCTACTATGTAGGGGATTCACTCGACTCTGCTTGGTCAAAAGAGTTTTGTGGTGGCCCGCATGTCGAGCGAACGAGCGACTTAGCGAGAGAGCGAGATCCTGAGCGAGCTGAAAGCGAGTCGAAGGACAGAGGTCCGTTCAAAATCACCAAAGAAGAAGCAGTCTCTCAGGGCGTCCGCCGCATCAAAGCTGTATTAGAGTAACACCAAACAAAAACCAAAAACAAACTTCGCCTGTGTTAGGTCATAAGGATAAAACTCTTGGTAAAGTTGTTTTCTGGTTTTTGTTTTTTCCACATATTAGTTGCGCAAATTGCAAAGTGTAGGTGTATAATGAAATTATGCCAAGAATACAATTTAGTGATGTTACACCTCCTAACAATAGAAGAAGCATACGAGATGTGCCTATTCCTAATGGTGGCAAGAGAAAAGTTCCTATCACTATAAATAGTAAAAATATTCCTGTCTCCCAACCGAAAGATGGTCCGCCTTTGGCGGAAAAAAAAGTTCCAGTATCGGATTTTGATTCCAAAATGTCAGCAATAACAGAAAAGAAAAATAGTGGCGCTTATGAATATTATTACCCTAAAGAAAAACCAGCTGGAGAACAATATAAAAACAAAAAAAAGCAATGGGTTTTCGGTGGTGTTATTTTATTTTTAGTTATTATATTTATTGTAGGGATGATGACTGTCTTTGCTTCCGCCACTATAAACATTACCCCAAAAAATCAAGAAATCAGTGCCAACATAAGTATCATTGGTGCAAACAATAAAATAGAAGAAGGCACAGTCAAATATGAAGTCATTAAATTAACAAGTTCAAAAACTGTTTCTGTGCCAGCAACAGGAGAAGAAGATGTTGAATTAAAATCTTCTGGTAAAATTATAGTCTACAATAATTTTTCTTCAGAACCACAGAGACTTATCATTCGCACCAGATTTGAAAGTCCAGAAGGTTTGGTATACAGGATACCAGAATCAATTGTCGTCCCCGGAAAAACTGAAAAAAATGGGGAAGCAGTGCCGGGTAGTTTAGAGGTGACGGTTTTTGCCGATGAAGCTGGAGAAAAATACAACATAAGTAAAACTGATTTTACTATCCCTGGTTTTAAAAATGACGCTGACCGTTACAAAACTTTTTATGCAAGATCTGTTACCGATATAACTGGTGGTTTTGTAGGAAAAATGAAAAAAGTTTCCGAAAATGATAAACAAACAGCTTTGCAAAACATTCAATCAGAATTAGAGTCTGAACTTAAAAAAGATCTCGCGTCAAAAGTGCCGGAAGGATTAACTTTACTCTCCAATGCCATCACTTACGAATCTAAAGAATTGTCTCCAGTAGAAGAATCTTCATCTGTTATTATAGGCAAAGAAGTAACGGCTTATGCAATAATGTTTGATACAGTGGGTTTATCTAAAAAAATAACAGACGAACATATAGTTAGCTTAGAAGATTGGATTAACATTAAACCTATTGTTGTAGATTTTTCTTCTTTAAATATTAAAAATATGCCAGAAAATTTAACAACTAATGAAAATCTAGATTTAGAAATAAACGGCAAAACAATAGTTTGGGCAAATATAGATACTGATTCCATAAAAGAAAGACTTTTGGGCGCTCCCAAAAAAGAAGCGGCTAACCTTATTGACGAATTTACTGGTATTTCTAGCATAACCGCTACAATAAGGCCTGTTTGGAAACGATCTTTTCCTAAAGACCCTTTTAAAATAAACGTTCAAACAATAACCGACAGATAAACTTGACACTAATATGGCTTATATGCTAGTCTTTTCTCATAGTCGGTTGTTTTATTTCATAAATGATAGATAAAGAAAGGCAGGAAATAAGTGTTGGTATGATAACGGAAGCGCTTCCAAATGCGTTTTTTCGTGTCAAATTAAAAGAAGCAGAAGTGCTTGCATATTTATCAGGCAAAATGAGACTCCATAGAATCAAAGTAATGATTGGAGATTTAGTAGAAGTCGTTATTGATCCTTATGGAGGCAAAGGTAGGATTGTGCGCAGACTTGATAATAGAAAAGCTAATCTGAATAATTAGAAATGAAAGTAAAAGCTTCAGTAAAAACAATGTGTCCAAAATGTCAACTAGTCCGCCGAGGGGGCATTTTGTTCGTTGTATGTAAAAACAATCCAAAACATAAACAAAGACAAGGTTAACAAATAAAAAATGCGTATATTAGGAATTACAATCCCAGAAGATAAAAGACTTGAAATAGGTTTAACCGCCATTTTTGGAATTGGACGCTCTCAAGCCAAAAATATTTTAGATAAAGCTAAAGTAGATTGGGGAATAAAATCAAAAGATTTAAGTACCGAAAAAGAAAATGAAATAAGAAAATTAATAGAAAAAATAAAAGTTGAAGGTGATCTAAAGAGAGAAATAGCTGGAAACATAAAAAGACTTAAAGATATCAAATGTTATAGAGGGGTCAGACATTTACGATCATTGCCATCTAGAGGACAAAGAACCAAAACCAATTCACGTACTCGCCGCGGAAATACCAGAAAAACTATGGGTACCGGAAGAAGGGCTATAGATAAGAAATAAAAAAATATGGGAAAGAAAAGAATTATAAAAGCAGATGAAAATCAAGAGCCAAAAATAGATGGTGAAGTAAAAGATGTGACCAAAAATGATGAAATTGAAACAAATACAGATAAAATTAAAACTTCTGGTAAAAAAAGATTTGATTCTGGATTACTTCATGTCAGATCTACTTACAACAACACAGTATTGGTGCTAACGGACAAAAAAGGTAACGTCCTTGCTAGTTCTTCTAGTGGTAAATTGGGTTTTAAAGGGGCAAAGAAAGGGACACCATTTGCTGCCGCCAAAGTGGGCGAAACTTTGGCCATAAAAGCGCAATCTTTAGGTATCAAAGAGATTGAAGCCATCGTCAAAGGAGTAGGTTCAGGACGAGAATCAAGCATCAGAGGTTTTATATCAAAAGGTATAAATTTAAATTCAATTAAAGATGCGACTCCAATACCTTACAATGGCCCAAAACCAAAGAAACCAAGAAGAGTTTAAATTTAAAAAACATTAAATACAAATTATTATGATAATTGGACCAAAATACAAAATAGCTCGCAGACTTCAAGCTCCTGTTTTTGAAAAAACCCAAACTCAAAAATTCAGTCTTAGAGAAGAGCGTAAAAATAAAAAAAGATCTTTTAGAAAACAAAAGACTGATTATGGTATCCAATTAAATGAAAAACAAAAAGCCAGAATGTTCTATTGTGTGACAGAAAAACAATTTGCAAAATATGTAAAACAAGCTTTAGAAAAAAAAGCAAGCTCTCCTACCGCCACTTTATTAAAATCTTTAGAGCATCGTCTAGACAATGTAGTTTGGAGAGCTGGTATTTTACCAACACATCTATCCGCTAGACAAGCCGTAGCCCATGGTCATTTCTTAGTAAACGGCAAAAGAGTTTATGTGCCTTCTTACTCCGTTTCTTTAAAAGACAAAATAACTATTCGTGAAGGAAGTAAGGGGAGCAAATTATTTAATGAATTAGAAGAAAAAATGAAAGAAACACAATCACCAGATTGGATGTCTTGGGACAATACCAAAAAAGAGATTTCAATAAAAGAGGGGACTATCGCAGAAAAGGCTGATCTTTTATTTGATCTTGGTCAAGTAATAGAATACTACCAAAGATAACATTTAATAATAAAATTTTATTTAATCTTAACTTTTAATATTATGACAGCAGAAAACTTTGACAAAAATATAATCTTACCTTCAAAACCAAAGATTGTATCAGAAGAAAACAACAAGGCAATCTATGAAATAGATGGTTTTTATCCTGGATATGGTTTTACTATCGGCAACAGTCTTCGTCGCATCATCTTATCTTCTTTACCGGGAGCAGCTATTACTTCAATAAAAATAGACGGAGTCAGTCACGAGTTTTCTTCAATCAAAGGAATAAAAGAAGACGTGGTTATGATAATGTTAAATATGAAAAGGTTGCGCATTAAGATGATTACTGACGAGCCTCAAATTCTCACCATAAAAGCAAAAGGAGAAAAAATTGTAACTGGAAAAGATATTGAAGTGCCAGGACAGGTAGAGATCATAAATCCAGAGCTTACTATCGCTACTCTAACAGACAAAGATTCAGAATTAAATATAGAGATAACAGTTGAAAAAGGTTTGGGCTTTGTTGGCCGTGACAAACTCGGAAAGGAAAAAGTTGATATCGGCACCATAGTCATAGATGCCAACTTTACTCCAATTTTAAAAGTAAATTATGAAGTTGAAAATATGCGAGTAGGTGATCGCACAGATTTTAATCGTTTAAGAATCTCTATGGAAACCGATGGTAGTTTGACCCCAAGAGAAGCTCTTGAAAAATCAATTGTTATTATGATAGAACAATTAAAAGCTATTATTGGTTTTAAGGAAAAAGAAGATCTTTCTATTAAAAATATAGAGGAATCATCTTTGGCTGATGAAAAATACAGTGAAGATAGTTCTCAAAAAATGGATCCAGAATTCTTAAAAACCCGTATTGAAAACTTAAACCTTGGGGCCAGAACTTTAAATGCTCTTTCAAGTGCTAACATCAGAACCATCGGCGGTTTAGCTAGAAAGAAAGAGAAAGACATTTTAGAAATAGAAGGTCTTGGCGCAAAAGGAGTAGCAGAAATCAAGAGGATTTTAGGAGATCATGGTATTGTATTGAAATAATTTTCCATTTTGATTTTTAAATTTTAAATTTATTATGAGACATCACAATGTAAACAGAAAATTCGGAAGAGTTCGCAAAGTAAGAAAAGCTTTAATAAATTCTCTTGCTCGTTCTTTAGTATTGTATGAAAAAATAGAGACCACCGAAGCTAAAGCCAAAGAATTAAGACCATTTGCTGAAAAACTTATCACAAAAGGCAAATTACAGACCGTAGCGGCTAGGAGAGCAATAACAGCTATCATCGGACCAAAAGCAACCAAGATAGTTGTTGATACTCTAGCTAAAGAATATGAAAACAGAAAAGGTGGTTTTACCAGAATTACCAAATCAAAAACAAGACTTTCAGATGGTAGTAAAATGGCTATTATATCCTTTGTAAAATAAAATTATGGAACACACAACAATAGAAGCAACTGGCAAAAAAATAGGTAGATTGGCAAGTGAGATTGCTATTCTCTTGATGGGTAAAAACCGTCCTGATTTTGCTCGCAACGCTATACCAAACATTAAAGTAAAAGTAACAAATGCAAGCAAGATTTCTGTCACCAGCAAAAAAATGGATAACGAAGTTTATAAAAATTATTCCGGTTATCCTGGTGGTTTAAAAGAAAGACCTATGAAAAAAGTAGTGGCAGACAAGGGTATGAAAGAAGTTTTAAGAATAGCTATAAAAGGAATGTTACCAAAAAATAAGTTAAGAGACAGGATGATGAAAAATTTAATAATTAGTGAATAAAATGACTACTACAGAAAAAACAATAAAAACAAAAGTATCTAAAGACCGATATGTTGAAGCGGTCGGCCGAAGAAAAACCTCTATTGCTAGAGTACGTCTTGTTCCTGCTTCAAAAAACACTTTCAAAATAAATGACCGAGATTTGGCGGCATATTTTCCAACTGAAGAACTTCGTAAAATAGTAGAAGAAGCTATAAATAAAGTAAAAATAGGGACTTTTGATGTTTCTGTACATGTCGGAGGTGGTGGTGTTCATTCTCAAGCAGAAGCAGTCAGACATGGCATTTCCAGAGTTTTCGTAAAAATAGACGAAAATTTAAAACCAAAACTAAAAGTAGCCGGCTTTTTGAAACGCGATCCTCGAGCTAAAGAACGTCGTAAATTCGGTCTTAAGAAAGCTCGCAAATCTGCTCAGTGGTCTAAACGTTAATTTAATATGCAAGATAAAAATAAAAAATATAATTCAGAAGAAACTGAGGATGTCATTTTTGATGATGAAGGAGGAGAGAGCAATCCAGCTTTTTTAGTCAAAAAATTGCGTCAAAAAATAAAAGAACTAGAAGAAAAAAACCAAGAGTATTTGATTGGTTGGCAAAAAGAGAGAGCCGATAGTGTAAACTTACGCAAAAGACTAGATGAAGAAAAAAAGGAGTACGCCAAATTTGCCAAAGAAGATATTTCTACCGAGCTCATCTCCGTCCTTGATTCTTTTGATTCTGCATTTAAAAACAAAGAAGCATGGGAAAAAGTAGATGAAAATTGGAGACAAGGAGTAGAATACATTCATTCTCAACTCATAAATGTTTTGGCCAATCATGGTGTCTCTATCATTTCTCCTCTAGGAGAAATGTTTGAGCCTCAAAGAGATGAGGCAGTAGAAAATGTCAAAGTAGAAGACGAAGAAGAAGATGGCAAAATAGTCGAAGTAGTAAGCAACGGTTACAGTCTTCAAGACAAAATAATCCGCGCCCCTAAAGTCAAAGTAGCAGAATACAAACCATAGTATGTCAAGTGCATCAATAATCAGATTGAGTTATAATTTCAGTCGCGAATACTTAATTTTAAGTATCGTTTATATATTTTTAAAAAAATTATTATAAATTAACTAAAATCTAATATGTCAAAAATAATTGGAATAGATTTAGGAACCACCAACTGTGCTGTAGCAGTAATGGAAGCGGGCAATCCTAAAATAATTGAAAACATCGAAGGATCTAGAACCACTCCTTCAATAGTAGCTATCTCAAAAACAGGCGAAAGATTGGTTGGCCTTTTAGCTAGAAGACAATCTGTAACTAATCCTAAAAATACTGTCTTTGGTATCAAAAGATTTATTGGTCACAATTTTGATGAAGAAGCAGTTCAAAAAGATAAAAAGACTGTCCCTTTTGAAATTTCGGCCTCAAATACCGGAGGAGTACAAGTAAAAATGAATGAAAAAGATTATCGACCAGAAGAAATTTCTGCGATGATTCTTTCAAAACTTAAAAATGATGCCGAGACTAAATTAGGAGAAAAAGTGACAGAAGCCATCATTACCGTGCCAGCTTACTTCAATGACGCCCAAAGAAAAGCTACCAAAGATGCTGGGCAAATAGCCGGACTTGACGTCAAAAGGATTATCAACGAACCAACGGCGGCTGCTCTAGCTTACGGTTTTAACAAAAAGAAAAACGAACAAATCGCTGTTTTTGATTTTGGAGGAGGCACTTTTGATATTTCTATTTTGGAAGTAGGGGATGATGTGGTAGAAGTCAAAGCAACCGATGGAGACTCTCACTTGGGCGGTAAAGATATCGACCAAAAAATAATTCACTGGTTGGCAGATGAATTTAAAAAAGAATCTGGAATTGACGTTACCAAAGACCCACTAGCTCTCCAAAGACTAGATGAAGCAGCAGAGAAGGCCAAAATAGAACTTTCAACTGCTACTGATACAGAAGTTAATATTCCTTTTATCACTTCCGATTCTTCTGGTCCTCGTCATCTTCTTATCAAGATAAACAGAGCCAAACTAGAAGAACTTACTGACGAATTCATCCAAAAAGCAATGGATATCACTAAACGAGCTATAGAAGCTTCTCCTTTTAAAGTAAACGAAATAGAGGAAGTGATTTTAGTCGGCGGTCAAACTAGAATGCCAAAAATAATAGAGGAAGTAAAGAAATTCTTTGGTAAAGAACCAAATAAAAGTATCAATCCAGATGAAGTTGTGGCTCTCGGTGCCGCTATTCAAGGAGGCATCATTGGTGGAGATGTTAAAGATATTTTACTTTTAGATGTTATCCCATTATCTCTTGGCATTGAAACTATGGGCAATGTAGCCACTAAACTAATTGACCGCAATACCACTATTCCGGCATCCAAATCCCAAGTTTTCTCTACAGCCGCCGACAATCAAACCAGCGTTGAAATCCACGTAGTCCAAGGAGAAAGGCCTTTGGTAGCTGATAACCGAAGTTTAGGTAGGTTTGTCTTAGATGGCATCCCACCATCTCCACGTGGCGTTCCACAAATAGAAGTAACCTTTGATATAGATGCTAACGGTATTTTAAATGTAAAAGCTAAAGACAAATCAAGTGGCAAAGAACAATCTATAAAAATAGAAGGTTCTAGCGGTCTTTCAAAAGAAGAAATAGAAAAAATGCAAAAAGAAGCCGAAGCTCACGCGTCAGATGATGCCAAGAAAAAAGAAATGGTAGAAGTTAAAAATTTAGCAGAACAACTCATTTACACCACCGAAAAAGCTCTCAAGGAAGCCGAAGGAAAAATTACTCCAGAAATCAAAAAAGAAGTAGAAACAAAAGTTGAAGAACTCAAAAAAGTGAAAGACGGAGAAGATATGGCAACAATAAAAACCGCTACTGAAAATCTTTCTAAGGAAATTCAAAAGATAGGGGAGTATATGCAGAAGAATAGTAGCGATCAGCAAACATCTACTAGTGAGAAAGAGCCGAAGGAAGCAGAAAAGACTGATGAAAAAGATAAAGAAGGAGATCAAAATAAAGAAGAGACAAAATCCCAATAATTTGGTATAATCTTCTTATGTCAAAAGACTACTATCAAATACTAGGCATAGACAAAAAAGCTTCAAAAGATGAAGTTAAAAAAGCTTTTAGGAAGCTAGCTCATAAACTGCATCCAGACAAAAAAGGAGGTGATATAGAGAAATTTAAAGAAGTAAACGAGGCTTACACTGTCCTTTCTGATGACCAAAAAAGATCTCAATACGATATGTATGGACAAAGCTTTGCAGGAGCCAACTCTGGAGCAGGTGGCTTTGGTGGTTTCCAAGGAAATTGGGAAGACATCGCCAGACAAGCCGGATTTTCCGCCCAAGGCGGACCAGCCTCGGGCTGGGATTTTTCCGGGTTTGCAAATAATAGGGGAGGTTTTTCAGCCGAAGGGTTTGATTTTGGAGATATTTTTGGAGATATTTTTGGTAATAGCCAAAGAACTAAAACAAAAAGAGGCCGAGACATCTCCATAGACATAGAACTTCCTTTTGAAGAAGCTATTTTTGGAGTAGAGCGAAATGTTCTTTTAAACAAAATATCAATTTGCAACATTTGTAATGGCACTGGAGGCAAAAAAGGAACCGAAATGAAATCTTGCGAAACTTGCAATGGTAAAGGAAAAATAAGAGAACTCAAAAAAACAATCTTCGGCTCTATTGAAATGACTCGTGTATGTTCAGTCTGCGCAGGTGAAGGTAAAATTCCAAAAGAAAAATGTGATTTTTGTGATGGTTTAGGTATTCTCAAAAAAGAAGAAGAAGTCAAAATAAAAATCCCAGCCGGCATAGACAATGGAGAAATGATTCGTCTTTCTGGAGCAGGAGAAGCGGTCAAAGGAGGAGCCCCTGGAGATCTTTATATAAAAATTCACGTAAAGACTCATAGAGTATTTCATAAAGAAGGCAATGATCTAGTGATGAATTTAGATGTCAAATTATCTGACGCTCTTCTTGGAACTAAAATAGATATTCATACACTAGAGGGGCTTTCAACTCTTAATATACCAGAAGGTGTAAACACTGGTGACATTTTGCAAATCAAAGGCAAAGGGGTGCCAAAATATGGAAGTGGTGGTCGTGGAGACATCTTGGTCCACATTCGTGTCGCTCTTCCTAAAAGACTCTCTAAATCCGCTCGCGAATCTATTCAAAAACTAAAAGAAGAAGGGCTATAATAAAAAAAATAATTTGAGTAAAATTTTTTGGATTGTTGTATAATTAAAAAATGTTTGGATTTACTGGAATATTTGGAATAATCGCTGGTATATTTTCTTTTTTTATGTTATAATATACATATGTTGCCACTTACAAAAACAAGTTTGTTTTGGGATACTGATATAAATACTATTGATATTGTCAAAAATAAAAGATACGTCATTGAACGAATTTTAAAATTTGGTGATTTTGATGACTACACTTGGATGTGTAATGCTTATTCTACAGAAGACATAAAGAGTGTTATACTTGAAGAACGAGTAGACCTTGACCCAAAATCAATCAATTTTTGGTGTCATAGTTTTAATATTGAAAAATCAATATGCACAAAGAAACTCTTAGCGAAAAAACAAGAATTGTTTTGGACAAAATAGCTCCTATTGCTACACCATTTTACTTGGCAGGAGGCACTGCACTTGCCCTTTTGTTGGGACATCGTATTTCAATTGACCTTGATTTTTTTAGTGAAAATGCTTTTTCTGTTTCTTCGTTAGTTTTACAATTAAACACACTTGGCAATCTTAAAATTGAAGACCAAAGTGAAAATACTTTCAACGGATCACTTGATGGAGTCAAAATAAGTTTCTTTTATTATCCATACCCACTTCTTTTTCCAACAAAAAAATATGATAATGTTGCGCTGGCAGATGAGCGAGATATTGCAGCAATGAAAGTTCAAGCAATATCTGGTCGTGGGAGTAAAAAAGATTTTGTGGACTTATTTGTATTGCTTAAAACATATCAATTAAATGACATTTTAAAATTTTTTAACAAAAAATATGAAAAATTTAATTACAACCGACTTCATATTTTGAAAAGTCTTAGTTATTTTTATGATGCTGATACAAATGCAGAACCAGTATATATAAACCCGATCAACTGGACTGAAGTAAAAAAATTTATTGAAAATGTTGTTGACCAATATTTAAAATCTTATAATTAAAAGTTAATACTCAAATAAAAAAACAAATTTGTTGTATAATTAAAATATGTTTGGATTTACTGGAATATTTGGGATAATCGCTGGGATATTTTCTTTCTCGGCTTATTTGTAATATATGAATTGGTTTTTTATAGCTCTAATAGCTCCATTTCTTTATGCCATAACTAACCATATAGATAAATATCTCATCTCAAAATATATAAAAGAAGGTAAAGTAGGTGCCCTTATTATGTTTTCAGCACTTTTTGGAATATTTGCTTTGCCTATTATTCTGGTTATAAATCCTATGGTTTTAAACATTTCTCTTTGGCAAATAATTATATTGGTTGTTATTGGTATTTTAGTCGTTTTTAGTATTCTATGTTATTTATACGCCCTTGAACTTGATGAAGCTACATTTGTTGTACCTTTTTATCAAACTATACCTATATTTGGTTTTATTTTAGCTTATTTTATTTTAGGAGAAATTTTGACTAAGATCCAAATATTAGCTTCACTTTCTATTTTATTTGGAGCTTTAATACTTTCTTTCGATATACAAAACAAGAAAATCCGTTTTAAAAAGAAAGTGGTCTTACTTATGATTATGGCTTCATTTTTTTATGCTATTAGCGATGTTTTGTTTAAATTTATAGCGATAGAAAGAGGGTTCTGGATTTCTACTTTTTGGACATTGATTGGTAAAATATTCATAGGAATTATTTTTCTTATTTTTGTATCTTCTTATCGTCATCAATTTATTATTTTATTTAAAAAAGTTAAAAGTAAAATTTTGACTTTAAACTCTATAAACGAAACTGCTACTATAATTGCAGATTCATCTTTACAATACGCCACTCTTTTGGCACCAGTAGCTCTTGTTTTAATGATTAATAGTTTTCAGCCTTTATTTGTTTTTGTTATAGGAATTGGCTTAACCTTATTTTTTCCTCATATAAACAAAGAAAACACTAGCAAAAATATCCTGATACAAAAATTTCTTGGTATCAGTATAATAATATTAGGAAGTTTGTTTTTGTAATATAGATCTTTTTATATTATACTTTAGAAATATGAAAAAAATAAAACCGTTCGGACATTTAATGACAGTGGATTTATACGGTTGTCGTAAAGGGGTTTGCGATAATCTTGATCTTTGTTATCAATTTATGGAAGACATAGTCAATAAATTAAAAATGAAAAAACAATCACCCCCATTTATCTTCCGAAGTGATAATGAAATATATCCGGATAAAGCCGGGCTTTCTGGTTGGGTACCACTCATTGAAAGTGGTGTACAAATTCACACTCTGATTCCCAAAAATTTTATTTCTATTGATGTTTATTCTTGTAAAAAATTTTCAACTAAGGACATAGAAGAATTTACTAAAAACTACTTTTCGGCCAAAGAGGTTGAGGTAAATTTCGTAGAAAGAGGAGTAAAATATAACACAGTCACATAAGTTTTTATTCCACTTCTATAATTTGGTAATCTCTCAAAATAACAGTATCATAAAAAGTAATGCCTATGGAAATTATACCAACAAACACAACAACCCAAAAAAATATTTTTGATACTTTTTTCATAAAATATATTATATCATGAGAATACTTTTTATTTCATCTTCAGATATTATCGCCGGAAATTTGGCTTATGTGATGAAAAATGAAGGACATGATGTCAAGCTTTTTATTGACAATAATGATAGGAAGGAAAATTTTGAAAATATGGTGCCGAAAACAAATGATTGGCGCAAAGAGTTAGAGTGGGTAGGTAAAAAAGGATTAATAGTATTTGATGATATTGGTTATGGAAAAATCCAAGAAAAATTAAGAATCCAAGGATATTCAGTATTTGGAGGTAATAGATTAAGTGATAAATTAGAGATTGATCGACAATACGCCCAAAAAATTTTTGCAGAATGTGGTATTAAAACAGTACCTATAAAAAATTTCAAAAATATATCCAACACCATTGAATTCATTAAAAAAAATAAGGATGCTTGGGTAATTAAACAAAATGGGATTGCCTCAAAAAGTCTAAATTATGTTGCTCACTTTAGTGATAGTAGAGATGTAATAAGTTTGCTTGAAAATTATCAAACTAACCTTAAAGGAGAAATTCGCACTATAACACTTCAACAAAAAATTGAAGGGGTTGAAATTGGAGTAGCGAGATATTTCAATGGTCTTGATTGGGTTGGACCAATGGAAATAAATATTGAGCATAAAAAATTTTTTCCTGGAGATATGGGTCCAGCCACAAGTGAAATGGGAACGTTGGCATGGTATGATAACAACGAAAATAATAAATTGTTTCAGGAAACATTAAACAAATTAAAATCTCATTTACAAAAAATAAACTTTAAAGGTGATATCGATATAAACTGTATAGTTAATAAAAACGGAGCATATCCCCTTGAAGCAACGCCTCGTTTTGGTTCTCCAATGATATATCTACAAGAAGAAATTCATAAATCTTCTTGGGCAAAATTTTTAAAATCAATCGCAGATGGTAAAAATTTTAATCTCCGATGGAATAAAGGTTATGGAATTGTAATTCTTTTAACTGTTCCACCATTTCCATACACAAAAAAACTAAAAGAAATGTCACCAAAAGGTATAAATATATATTTTGATTCAAAATTAAAACAATCAGAATTTAAAAAACATATACACTTCGAAGGGGTAGCTTTAAAAGAAATAAACGCTAAAAAACAATATTATATTTCTGATTATCAAGGATATATTGTTTATGTTACAGCTATGGGTAAAACAGTTAAATCTGCTCGTAAAAAAATAAACGATCTAATAAAACATATTTATATACCAAAAATGTTTTATCGCCACGATATCGGTTCTGGCTTTATAGAAGAAACACAGTACAAACTAAAACAGTGGGGATATTTATAATAATTTTGTTATAATTAACTTACTATGGAAATACTTTGTCCGGATTCAATACCAGCTTTCTTAAATTTTTTTGACTTATCTATAGCGCCATCTTTGTTATTTTATACCTACATTCCAACAATAATTATTTCATCTTTGTTGGGATTATTTGTGTTTATAAAAGATAAAAAAAGCTTACTTAGCAAAATACTTCTCTTAATTACAATTTTTTTCTCTTTATGGGTTCTGGACATATTTATACTCTGGGTTGCTACATATAACGACGCTATTATGTTTGGATGGCAAATTACCCCCATTCTCGAAGTGCCAATTTTCTTATTATCTATTTATTTTACATACATATTTACTAATAAAAATCGTAAGGATATAAAGCCATACGTAAAAATTATTCTACTTGCAATTATGGGGGCAGTATTTGTTTTATTACCCACTCAACAAAATATAACGAGTTATGACATATTAAGCTGTGAGGGAATACTTGGTAATCTATGGAGTTTTATGTATATTTTTGAATTTATCGCTATCGCTTGGGTTGCAGGCATTTGTATAAAAAATTATCGCAGAATACCCAAGGGTGATCTATTAAAAAATCAAATATTTTATGTTGGAATTGGAATAGTTTCTTTTTTAGTTTTGTTTGTTAGTTCAAATATATTGGGTGAGACTTTAGAAGTTCAACAAATTAGTTTTATAGGTTCTATTGGAATGGTCTTATTTTTGGCATTTCTTGCTTACCTCATAATCCGTTATCAAGCGTTTAATATAAAAATGATTGGGGCTCAAGCGTTGGTAATTGCTTTGGTAGTACTTATTGGAGCTACCTTACTCGTTCAAGATCCATTTTATTCACAAATAATCATAGCCATAACTTTGGTTCTTGTTATTGGTTTGGGTTATTCTTTAACTCAAAGTGTAAAAAAAGAAGTAAAACAGCGAGAACAAATTGAGGAGTTGGCGGAAAATTTGGAAGTAGCAAATGAAAAATTGAAAGAGTTGGACCAATTAAAATCAGAATTTCTCTCTCTTGCTACCCATCAAATCCGAGCGCCACTTACAGCTATCAAAGGTTATTCATCGATGCTTTTAGAAGGGGATTTTGGAGTTCTGCCTCAAAAAGCCACCGATTCGGTCCAAACCATAATGAAGTCTTGTCAAAATTTAATAAAAATAGTAGAGGACTTTTTAAATATTTCTCGTATTGAACAGGGCAGAATGGTATATGAAAAAAGTATTTTTGATATAAAAGAAATTGTTCAGGAAGTAATCAAAGAGATCAAACCAAATATTGACAAAGCTGGGCTTTCTCTTGATTTAAATATTCCAGTAGAAAAAATAAATGTAAATGCAGACAGGAACAAAATAAAACAAGTGATTGGCAACATAGTAGATAACTCAATCAAATACACTCCTCATGGTCAAATAAATATTTCTGTATTTTTAGATGGAGAGAAAGTTAAAATAGCAGTCAAAGATAGTGGAACGGGTATAGACCCAAGCGAAATAAACAAACTCTTTGCCAAATTTTCTAGAACAAAAGAAGCTAATAAAACAAGCGTTACAGGTACCGGTCTTGGTCTATATGTAGCAAAGAAAATAATAGAGGCCCATCGGGGTGATATAAAAATTTATTCTGAAGGAGTGGGTAAAGGTTCTACTTTCACCATTGAGTTACCAGCACTATAAAAAATGAAGATATTTGTAAAAGCCAAAGCTGGAGCAAAAACAGAAAAAATAATACCTCCAGAGACAAAATTATGGAAAGAGAAAAATAGTGAATCCGATGAAGAAGAATGGTTTGTTATCTGGGTTAAAGAACCACCAATACAAGGTAGAGCCAACATAGCTATTGTTAAAGTGTTGGCAGAATATTTCAAAATCTCAAGTTCACAAATCAGACTCATTTCTGGTTTTTCTTCCAAACAAAAAGTATTTGAAATTTCTACATAAGAAATAATTTTCAACAGCATACCCCCATTTTTACTAAAAAGAAAGCTAGGAAAATCTGTTACAATATCTCTTATGACTCAAAAAGAGGCCTTAGACATATTAAAAACAGGTAGAAGTGTTTTCCTTACTGGAGCCGCTGGTAGCGGTAAAACCTATGTCTTAAGAGAATATATAGAGTATTTAAAAGGGCTAGATGCCAATATAGGTATCACGGCCTCTACCGGCATCGCTGCTACTCATATGGGAGGTATCACTATTCATTCTTGGAGTGGTATTGGTATCAAAGACCATTTAAGTAAAAGTGAAATCCAAGAAATTGCCGAAAAAAAACATGTAGTAAAAAAGATAGCCAAAACTTCGGTCCTCATCATAGATGAGATATCAATGCTTCATCATTTTAGACTTGATTTTATTGATAAAATAATCAGAACTATCAAGAATTCAACAGAGCCATTCGGTGGTATGCAAGTAATTTTTTGTGGAGATTTTTTTCAATTACCACCAGTTAGTAAAGTGGGGGACCCAGAGGCATATTTTGTTTATCATTCAGATACTTGGAAAAATTTAAATTTAAAAGTTTGTTATCTTTCAGAACAACACAGGCAAAATGATTTAGTATATTTAAAAATACTAAATGCTATCAGAGACTCTTCAGTTTCAGAAGATATCATAAAGATATTAAAAACAAGATTCAACAAAAAACCAATAGTTGAACCAACTAAACTCTATTCTCACAATAGAAATGTTAACGCTGAAAATGAATCCGAACTGGCAAAAATATCTGGTAGGACATTTGAATATGAGATGCAAACAAGAGGAAATCATAATTTAGTGGAAACCCTAAAAAAAAGCTGTCTGGCTCCAGAGACTTTAGAGCTGAAAGAGGGCGCCAAAGTAATGTTTATCAAAAACAATTTTGAAGAAGGTTATGTAAACGGAACTTTGGGAGTAGTAATCAAATGTGGTTTTGAACAAATTCAGGTGAAAACTTTAGTTGGCAAAATAATAGATGTAGCAAGAGAAAGTTGGCGTATAGAAGAAGATGGTAAAATCAAAGCTGAAATAATCCAATATCCACTCCGACTAGCTTGGGCTATCACAGTCCATAAAAGTCAAGGTATGTCGCTAGACACTGCCGAGATTGATTTATCCAAATCGTTTGAAAGAGGAATGGGCTATGTGGCTCTTTCTAGGGTCCGTTCGCTTGAAGGTCTTTTTCTTAAAGGTTTAAATGAAATGGCCCTTATGGTCAATGAAGAAGTATTAGAATTTGATAATAAATTTAAAGATCTTTCCAAAACTAATTCTTTTCATATCAAAACAATGGGGGAGACAAAATTAAATAAAATGCATCAAGATTTTGCCGATAAAATAAAAGGTGAAAAACCAAAAGAAAAAAAGTTAGATACAGTAAGCGAGACCAAAAAAATGTTAGACGAAGGGATAAGCACTAAAGACATTGCCAAAGAAAGGGGACTAAAGCTCGGCACGATCTTAGACCATATAGAAAAAATAAAAGAGGCAGATCCAAAATACAATATCTATAATCTTCAAAATAGTATCTCCAAAACTAAATTCAAAGAAATCTATAATGCTTTTCACAAAATAGGCGTCAGTGAAGGAGAAAAATACAAACTAGCTCCAGTCAAAGAACTATTAGGTCCTAAATATTCTTACGACGACCTCCGCCTTGTTCGTTTGTTTTTATAAAAATATCTCCATTTGCACAAAAGATATTATGGTTAAAAAGTGTTATTTTTGGTATTGTTAAAATAAATATGAATAATCAAGAAAAAAACATAAAAATATGGGCAGAAAATATGGAAGGATACAAATTGCTTGATAGTGGCGAGAAAGAAAAATTGGAAGAAATTAACGGTCAAAAAATCGTGCGAGCTGAACCGCGAGCTTGGTGGAATAAAAAAATAGAAAGTAGTAAATATTTAGTAGTAAAGGAGGAGCAAAAAAAGGGATTTGAAACAATAATCAATATAGGAATAGGAAATATAAAAGCTAAAATAAAATTTAAAAATACTTCCAAACATATTGGTATTTTCCCCGAACAATTTTCAGAGTGGAAATGGATAAAAGAAAAAATAGCCAGTAGCAATCATCTAGTAGCTAGAGAAATAAGTGTTTTGAATTTGTTTGGTTATACAGGAATAGCGAGCTTGGTCGCAGCAAGTGCAGGCCTGCCCCGCGAAGCTGGAGCGAAGTGGGGTGCAAAAGTGACACATGTTGATGCTTCTAAACAAAGTGTTGAATGGGCCAGAGAAAATCAAAAATTATCTGGACTAGAAAATACACCCATAAGGTGGATAGTCGATGATGTCCTTAAGTTTATAAAAAAAGAAGCAAAACAGGGCAAAAGATACGATGCAATAATAATGGACCCGCCTCAATTTGGAAAAGGGCCTAAAGGTGAAGTTTGGAAAATAGAAGAAAAATTACCAGAACTACTTTCTGTTTGCCGAGAAATTTTGAGTAATGAGCCGCTTTTTATTATATTTAATATGTACTCTACCGAACTTTCTTCAATCTCGGTCGCCAACTTACTTTCCGATATGACAAAAAATTTGGACGGTATTGTAGAATCTGGGGAACTAGCTATAAAACAAAAAAATTTTTACTCCGACCGCAACGTCGGAGCAGAGAGACTTTTACCAATGTCTATTTTTGCCCTGTGGAATACAAAATAATAAAATACAAAAACAAATAAAATAACAACACATTATTACAATAAATACTATATTAAACGCTTAGCGTCTAATATAGTATCGTTATGCTATAGAAAAATTCCCAAAAAAAGAGAGAAATGTTATTATGTGGCTATGAAAAATGTTATAGATAGTGAACATAGTCAAACCATATTTTCAGGAGTAAAGCCAACTGGCAGACCCCATATCGGCAACTACTTCGGTGCTATGCGCCAGTTTGTGAAATTACAGGAGGAGAATAAAAACGGAGAAAATTATTTTTGTATAGTCGATTATCATGCGCTTAACCTAATCCAAAATGCCGAAGAGATGAGGCACCTGTCACTTGATGTAGCGATTGATTTTTTGGCTATCGGTATTGATCCCAAAAAATCAGTTATTTTTAAACAATCTGATGTCTCGGAGCATACCGAGCTGGCTTGGATATTTGACACCATCACGACCGTCCCATATCTCAAACGCGCTCACGCTTATAAAGACGCTATGACGAAGGGTGGTGAAGAAAATATAAGTGTCGGTCTGTTTAATTATCCGATGTTAATGGCGGCAGATATTTTGCTTTATGATACCGACATAGTGCCAGTCGGTCAGGACCAAAAACAACACATAGAGTTTGCCAGAGATACAGCAGAAAAATTTAATCGCATTTTTCCCACCCAAGACGGGTCAACCTTGGGTGGAGGAGTTTTCAAACTACCTGAAGCTTACATAATGAAAGACGTAGAAACAGTACCCGGCATTGACGGTCAAAAAATGAGTAAGAGTTACAACAATACTATTTCATTATTTGCCAGTGATGAGGAAATAGAAAAAAGTGTTTTAAGTATAGTTACTGACTCTGATGGAGAAGTCCCTCAAAATGTTTTTGCCATCCATTCTCTTATAAAACCTGAAAAAGAGTTAAAAAAAATTTATGAAGAAAATAAAGGTAAATATAAAGTATTAAAAGATATTTTAATTGAAGATTTAAAAAACTTTATCAGGCCTATGAGAGAAAGAAGGGGAGAGATTGCTAAAGACTTAGATTTTGTAAACAAAGTGTTAGAAGAAGGAAAGGAAAAGGCCCGCGCAGTAGCGAGCCAAAAAATGGAACAGGTAAGACGAGCTATTGGAGTTAGTTAGAATCAGAGTCTAACAGAAGGTTTTGATTCTACTCCTACCAACCTATATAGATCATCAAGAACAACTGCACCATCCTCAAAAGCAAACTTAACTCTATTCTTATCTAGAGGGATAACACCTATCCTGTCAAAAAGAGTCAACTTTGCTTCCAGATTCTTAACTTGGTAAGTTAGAGTTTTGTTTTCTCTTTCGAGCCTTTCTCTTTCTTCTCTACCACTCAAAATCCCAGTGGTCCAATTCCACAGATACCTGATGATCTGGATTGCTACCACCAAGGCACAAAACATCAAAATAGTATCTATCATAGTTCTTCTCCATCCATAATTTAACAACTACATACAAAAAAGTCAAATATACTACTTTGTAAAATTCTGGTATAGTGTATATACATATTATCAAGCAAGTTCAATAAGTAATTCCATCACTCTAGTAAAATAGAGTGATGGAATGTAATTATGCGTAATATTAATGCACCAAAGGTCGGCATAGCCGATGTTATAAAATATTTCTGGAAAGCTATGCGCCCACAAAAATGGGCATTTTGGTATATTCTTTTGGCATTTACGATGGGTAGTATTATTGACCTCATTGTCCCGCTTTTTTATAAAAAATTCTTTGATATTATCGTTGGGACTACGGATAAAATGATTTTAGCGCCCCAATTAACCCAAATAATCATTTGGGTACTTATATTGCATGGAGTTATTTGGACATTTCACCAAACTGGATTTTTTCTTATGAATAGATTTGTCTCAAAAACGATGGCTCGTATTCGACAGCTTTCTTTCGATTACATGATTAGACATTCCTACTCTTTTTTTACTAATAGTTTTAGTGGAGCATTAGTACAAAGAGTTGGTAGATTTAGCAGAGCCTTTGACCGCCTAAACGATAGACTTTTGTTCAATTTTATACCTCTTCTTATCCATGTTACAGGAGTAATCGTCATAATTTACCTGCAACATCCAATGATTGCTTACATAATTGTAATCTGGGCTTTTGTTATGCTAGTTTATAATTATATATTTTCAACATGGAAACTAAGATTTGATATTGTAGCAGCTAAAGCAGATTCTACAACTACAGCAGTTCTTGCTGATTCGCTCTCCAACCAAAATACCATCGCCTCATTCGCTGGATTTGAAAGAGAGTCTTCAAATTTTAAAGATACGACTCACGATCAAGCCAAGGCGCAAAGACTCAGTTGGGATATAAATTTAATTAAAGATGGTATCCAAGTGGGTTTTATATTTATTGTAGAATTTTTACTTTTTTATTATGCCATCAAGTTTTGGCAGAAAGATGCAATCACAATAGGAACTTTTGTATTAATTCAAGTATACATATTAAATTTAGCTAAAAGACTTTGGGATTTCGGAAGAATCATTAGAGATACTTACGAGAGTTTTGCGGACTCCAAAGAAATGGTGGAGATACTGGAAACCCCTTATGAAGTCAAAGATATTCCTAATGCAAAAACATTAAAAGTTGCCGGTGGGCAAATAGAGTTTAAAGATATTTCTTTTGCTTTTAACGAAACTCGAACGGTGCTGAAAAATATAAATTTGAATATAAAAAGTGGAGAGAAAATAGCACTCATAGGTCCATCAGGTGCTGGCAAATCAACAATAGTGAAATTGCTTATGAGAATGTATGATTTGACTTCTGGAACCATAGAAATAGATAATCAAAATGTTAAAGAAGTGACTCAAGATAGTTTGCGTCAAAATATAAGTCTGGTGCCTCAAGATCCAATACTTTTTCATCGAACACTGATGGAGAACATCCGTTACGGTAAAGAGAGGGCAACAGATGAAGAAGTAATGGCGGCTGCTAAACTAGCTCATTGTGATGAATTTATAGATACCTTACCACTCAAGTACGAAACCTATGTTGGAGAGCGGGGTATTAAACTCTCTGGCGGAGAACGCCAGAGAGTAGCCATTGCCAGAGCTATACTTAAAAATGCTCCAATATTAGTGCTTGACGAAGCTACTTCAAGTTTGGATTCACATTCTGAAAGTCTGATACAAGACGCTCTAAATAATCTTATGGAAGATAAGACCACTATTGTTATTGCTCACAGACTTTCAACTATCAGAAAGATGGATAGAGTAATAGTAATTGATAATGGACAAATCACCGAACAGGGAACACATGATGAATTATTGAGTAATGATAATAGTCTTTATAAAAAACTATGGGAACTTCAAGCCGGAGGTTTCTTAGTTGATTAAAAAAAAGATTTATTGTAAATTATTGATATATGCGAACTTATATAAAAGATTTAAAAAACTTAGTTGGAAAAGAAGCAATTATAAAAGGTTGGGTTAGTGTCAGACGAGACCAAGGCAAAATGGTCTTTATGGATATGAGGGATATGACTGGTATCGTGCAGTGCGTGGTGCTTCCTGATAGTCCAGCTATTGAGATAGCGAAAGAAACAAGAACAGAATGGGTTTTGGCCATTTCTGGTGTTATAAACAAAAGACCGGAAAAAAATATTAAGGACGGAGTACAAAACGGCGATATAGAAATAGAAATAAAAAATATAGAAGTTTTGAATAAAGCCGAAACTTTGCCTTTCGATATTTCTTCTGATACCAAAGAAGTTAATGAGGACGCTCGTTTAAAATATAGATATTTGGATTTAAGAAGCCAAAGAATGCAAAAAAATATAAGAATGCGAGATAAAATAATATCTTTCTTTCGCGATTATATGCACAAAAATGATTTCGTAGAGATAGAGACGCCCATAATGATGAAAGGGACACCAGAGGGCTCGCGCGAATATGTTGTGCCTTCGAGACTTTATAAAGGTAAGTTTTATGTTCTCCCACAATCGCCCCAGCAATTTAAACAACTTTCAATGGTAGCCGGTTTTGAAAGATACTTCCAAATTGCGAGATGTATGCGCGATGAAGATAGCAGGGGAGACAGACAGCCCGAATTTACCCAGCTAGACTTTGAAATGTCTTTTGTGGAACAAGAAGATGTGCTCTCTTACACTGAAGCTATGTTTATAGAACTTGTTAAAACTCTTTATCCAAATAAAAAAATTACAGAAACGTCTTTCCCGAGATTCACTTTTGCCGAAGTAATGGAAAAATACAAAACAGACAAACCTGATTTAAGAAAAGATAAAAATAATCCCGACGAACTCGCTTTTGCTTGGATTACAGACTTCCCAATGTTTGAAAAGAAAGATGATGGTTCCATAGCTGCCGCTCACCACCCATTCTGTTCCATCAAACCGGAAGACAAAGAAAAATTTATGAAGGGAGAGGATTTGTTTGGCATCCGCGCCAACTCTTACGACTTAGTATTAAACGGCTTTGAACTTTCTTCGGGCTCTATAAGAATTCATAACAGAGCAGAACAAAAACAGGTTTTCAAACTTTTGAATATTACCGAAGAAGAACAACAAAAGAAATTTGGTCATATGCTCGAAGCTTTCACTTACGGCGCTCCACCGCATGGCGGATTCGCTCCGGGTATAGACCGCATCGTTATGATCCTTCAAAACGAACCAAATATTCGCGAAGTAATTGCTTTTCCTAAAACAGGCGAAGGTAGAGACCTTATGATGAACGCTCCTTCCGAAATTTCCGAAAAACAACTCTTCGAGCTCGGTCTTGAAATCACAAAAAAGAAATAAAAAAGAAAGAGATAAATAAATTACACCACACTTTTTAAATGAAGAAGGGGAACCCTTCTTTTCTTAGTGGAGTTAGAAAATGTGTTAAAATAGGGTATGGACACTGATTTTAAAGCAAATGATTTTAAGGTGAGAGTGGGACAGTTTGAGGGACCGCTAGAACTCCTGCTTGAGCTTATAGAAAAGAAAAAACTTCACATAAGTGATGTATCTATTTCACAAGTAGCAGACGAGTTTATTGAATATATAAAATCATTTGAAAAATTTCCCACAGCCGACTCGGCTGATTTTATTTTGATTGCATCTACTTTGCTTCTTATAAAATCAAAATCACTTTTACCAAACCTCTCTTTGACAGAAGAAGAACAAGGAAGTATTGAGGATTTAGAAAATAGATTAATCACTTACAAAAAATACAAAGAGTTATCACAAAATTTAGGAAAAATGTTTGGTAATTTTCTTTATTTTGCTAAAGATAATAAAAAAATAAATGTTTTCTTTTCACCAACACCCGACATCACTTTGATCTCTATTCAAAATGCTTTAGAAGAGGCAATTAAAAATATGCCTCCCAAAATAGAGGAGCTACCCAAAATAGCAGTAGAAAAAATAATAAGTCTAGAAGAAATGGTAGACAAACTAACAGAGAGAATAAAGATTAATTTAAAAATGAGTTTTTGCGACTTCACTAAAGATTCAACAGATAAGAAAAATTTTTCAGGTATAGACAAAGTTGAAAAAGTAAATGTTATAGTAAGTTTTCTAGCTATGTTAGAATTGGTAAAACAGGGAGTTGTCAGAGTAAATCAGAGTAGACATTTTGAAGATATTCACATAGAAGGGGAGTCCTCCGGAGTACCAACGTATTATTAAAAATATGAATTTAGAACAAAAAATAGAAGCTTTACTTTTTTATAAAAATGAACCGATAGAGATAAAAAAACTCTCTAAGATTTTAAATACAGATGAAAAAGAAGTAAAAAAAGCTTTACAAAACTTGACAGATTCTTTAGAAAATAGAGGAATATGTCTTATAAAAACAGAGGAGGAAGTAAGTTTAGCCACTTCACCCAATGCAAAAGACCTGATTGAACAAATAGCCAAAGATGAGATGAGCAAAGAAATTGGCAAAGCATCCTTGGAAACATTAGCTATAATACTTTATAATGGGCCTATATCCCGAAAAGAGATAGATTATATAAGAGGAGTTAATTCTACTTTCATATTAAGAAATCTCTGTATACGCGGATTAGCCGAAAAAGAACAGGACCCAGAAGACCAAAGAATCTTTAAATACAAAGGTAGTTTGTCTCTTTTAGCCCATTTAGGTATAAAGAAGATTGAAGAATTACCAAAATATGAATTCTTTGAAAAGAAAGTAAACGAATTAATGGAAGAAACTAAAAATCAAGAAACAATTTAAACAATGGGAAACGAAACAAACAGTTTAAAAAAAATATGGAGCATAAACAACAGAACAAAATATTTTGTTTACGTTCTTATTGGTCTCTCTGTTGTTTCCGTGACCTTATTTGCCTTACTTATCATTGGTAAAAATTCATTAAATAAAAAAGAAGCCGCCTTAGCAAAAGAAAAAGTTAATTATTTTGAAAACATAAATCTTAAAGCTAAAGGAGTCATAGTTTTTGATATTATAAACGAAAGAGAAATATTTTCTAAAAATGGAGAAGTTCCATTACCACTAGCATCACTAACTAAAATATTAACCGCAATCATAACTAGTGAAAAATTAGACGATAATCAAAAAATAAAAATTACAGACGAATATCTAACTCCAGAAGGAGACTCCAAACTGATAGTGGGGGACACTTGGCAAGTGGCCGATTTAAGAGATTTTACACTACTTACTTCTTCCAATGACGGAGCTTTTGCTTTGGCTACTATTTCAGAGATCAAAAATAACCAAAATCAAAACAATATTCAAATCAGTGGAGATGATTTGAGGATTCAATTTATAAAAAATATGAACGACACTGCAAAAAAAATAGGTCTTTCCAATAGTAAATTTTTTAATGAGCACGGACTAGATAAAGATATAGATAAAGGCGGAGCTTATGGATCAGCTTATGATATGGCTCTGCTTTTCAAATATGCTCTAGAAAATCACCCCGAAATTTTAGAAGCTACTCGATACAAAAATCTAGAATTTACTTCGGCTGAAGGTTCATATTTTGCCAATAATACCAATATTTTTGTAGATAAAATACCAAATTTGATTGCTTCCAAAACTGGTTTTACTGACTTAGCTGGTGGAAATCTAGTCATTGCTTTTAATGCTGACATAAATCGTCCTATCATTATTTCTGTCCTTGGCTCTACTGAAGAAGGACGCTTCACTGATGTTTTGCAATTAATTGAAGCCACTATTAAACAACTTTCTATTTTATAAAAAAATGATAATTGACATTGTAAAAGTATTTTTACCAGCAGTAGGCGCCTTTTTATTGGGGATTTTCATTACACCTTTTTTAACTGATTTTCTTTATTCTCATAAAATGTGGAAAAAGAAAGCTGGCAAAACCGCTCTTGATGGAAATGAAGCAAAAATATTTAACGAACTTCATAAAGAAAAAGAAATAAATACTCCAAGAATGGGAGGTATTATTATATGGTTTAGTTCTGCTTTGATTATTATTGGTATTTGGCTAGTATCTCAATTTTTTCCAAATGACACCACTCTCAAACTTGATTTTCTTTCAAGAAATCAAACTTGGTTGCCACTTGCCACTTTGATATTTGGCGCTTTAGTTGGATTAATTGACGATTATTTGGAAGTAAAAGGAGATAGAGTTAACGGAAAAAGTGGTGGTCTTTCTTTAAAAAAACGCCTTGCGATTGTATCATCTATAGCTTTAGCGGTAGCTTTTTGGTTTTATATAAAGTTAGATGTCACTGGAATTGGTATGCCATTTACAAATGGTGGGGAATTTTATTTAGGTCCCATCTTTATAATACTATTTTTATTTACCGCCCTCTTTATATATGCCGGAGGAATAATAGATGGGCTTGATGGTTTAGCCGGAGGAGTCTTCACTACTATGTTTGCAGCTTATGGAGGCATCGCTTTTTATCAACAACAAATAGACTTAGCCGCTTTTTGTGCCACTATCGCTGGCGGTATCTTGGCCTTTTTATGGTTTAACATTCCGCCGGCCAGATTTTATATGACAGAGACTGGCACTATGGGTCTGACAATAACCCTCACAGTTGTCGCTTTTATGACCGACACCTTAGGAGGTGGTTATGGTCTTTTGGTCCTTCCTATAATCGCACTTCCTCTGGTTATTACAGTCTTATCAAATATAATCCAAATAGCTTCCAAAAAATTTAGGGGCAAAAAAGTTTTTTTAGTAGCTCCACTTCATCATCACTTTGAAGCTATAGGTTGGCCATCTTATAAAGTCACTATGCGTTACTGGGTCTTTTCTCTGGTATGTGCTATTTTAGGTATTTCTCTTGCTTTAATTGGTTGAAACAATTCTTTGGTGATAAAATAGCTATATGACAGCAAAATTAGGCAAAATCAGTCGACCATTTTTAATTTTAACTATTTTATTAGTAGTCGGCGGTTTTTTCATTTTTAGTTCAGCTTCTCTCGGAGTTTTAGCCAGAGATGAAGTAAAATTTTCCAGTGTTGCTTTCAATCAACTTTTTTTTGGTTTATTTCTCGGCTCTCTTGTTTGTCTTTTTTTTGCTCGAATAAATTATAACGTCTGGAAAAAATATTCTTTTATTTTTTTTATCGGCTCTATCTTGCTAACCCTTTTAGTTTTTATTCCGGGAGTTGGTTTAGAACATGGTGGCGCCAAACGTTGGATTGATTTGGGCTTTATTACTTTCCAGCCATCAGAAATTTTGAAAATTGCTTTTGTAATATATTTTGCCGCTTGGCTTTCGGGAATGAAGGAGAAGGTTTCTACTTTTTCTTGGGGTCTTTTACCATTTTTAATATTTTCAAGTCTATTGGGAGCAATACTTTTAGCCCAACCAGACACTGACACTTTTGCGGTAATTATTTTTGCAGCTCTCGCTATGTATATAGCAGCTGGAGCTAAGTGGCGACATGTATTAGCCATAATGCTTGCCGGTATAGCAGTGTTGGCAGTATTAGCTATGACTAGACCTTATATTAGACAGAGACTTGATGTCTTGATTAATCCAAGCGCTAACAGTCAAACTAGTGGCTACCAATTAAAACAATCACTCATCGCTGTCGGTTCAGGACAAGTTTGGGGAAGAGGATTTGGGCAAAGTATTCAAAAATTTAACTATCTGCCAGAACCCATAGGGGATTCAGTTTTTGCAGTAGCAGCAGAAGAATTTGGTTTTTTTGGAGCTCTTGTTATTATTTTTATTTTTATTATGTTTGGGCTAGAAGGTCTAAAAATAGCGGGAAGATCCAAAGACAATTTTGGTAGACTAATGGCTTTAGGAATTGTTATACTGATAGTATCCCAAGCTTTTATAAACATAGGTGGAATGATAGGGATTTTGCCTTTAACAGGTATTCCATTACCATTTGTGAGTCACGGTGGCACCGCCTTACTCATTGCTTTAGTTGAAGTTGGGATAGTAATGAATATCTCTCGCTATAGTAGGAAATGAATCCCGTTAGAGATTAAAACATTTATAATATAAGATTAAGTATAAATTACCACAATGTTCAATAAATATTCAAAAATTATAATTAACTACGGAAATGTGCAACATTTCCTATCTCTAACAGGATGAAAATAATATTTACAGGAGGTGGTTCTGGTGGACATTTTTATCCAATCATAGCCATAGTTGAGTCAATCCAAAAAATCATTAAAGAGAAAAAAATCATTAATCCAGAGATGTATTTCTTTGCTCCCACCCCTTACAATCAGGGTCTTCTTTATGACCATCATATTGAATACAAAAAAGTGACCACTGGCAAAATACGTCGATATTTTTCTTTTTTAAACTTTACTGATTTATTCAAAATATTATGGGGAACTTTAAAAGCTCTTTTAGATATGTTTGATATTTATCCAGACGTAGTTTTTAGTAAAGGAGGTTTTGGTAGTTTTCCTGCAGTTATGGCGGCGCGTATTTTGCGTATACCAGTTTTTATTCATGAATCCGACTCTGCTCCGGGCAGAGCCAACAGTTGGGCTGGCAAATTTGCTACTCGGATAGCCATCTCTTATAAAGAAGCCGCTCAATATTTTCCAGAAAAGAAAGTGGCTTATACTGGTCAGCCAGTTTTGGAAGAGAGACTGACTCCTATCACCAATAGTGCTACTGAATTTTTTGGTTTTGAAGAAAGTGTACCCACTATATTTATAATGGGTGGTTCCCAAGGGGCCGAAATAATAAATAACGCTATTTTAGATATCTTGCCGGACTTGCTCAAAAAATTTCAGATTATTCATCAAACAGGCACAGCCAATCTTGAAGTAATAAAAGAATCTGCTTCCGCAATACTCTTAGAAAATCCAAACAGAGACAGATATAAACCTTTTGGATATTTAAATAGCTTAGAAATGCGGATGGCTTCGGGTGCTTGTCATTTAATCATTAGTCGCGGTGGCTCAACTATATTTGAAATAGCTTCTTGGGCCAAACCTTCTATCATTATCCCTATTAGTAAATCAAATAGAAACCATCAAACTAAAAATGCTTTTGTTTTTGCCAAATCCGGCGCCTGCGCTGTCTTGCAAGAAGAAAATCTAAGACCTCATATACTCTTGGCCGAGATAAGTAAAATAATGGAAAACAAAGAAGTAAGTAAAAAAATGGAAGAGGGAGCCAAAAATTTCTTTAAATCTGGCGCTTCTGATCAAATAGCTCGTGAACTACTCTCTATTGTGCTATCACATGAAAAGTTGGATTAATCCAAGTAGAAAATAGCTAGTATTCTTGCTAAAATAGCTATATGAATAATAAGAAGGTTATAGTGCGATTTCCACCGAGCCCGACAGGGTTATTACAAATGGGAAATGTAAGAACGTTGTTATACAACTATCTTTTTGCTAGACAAAATAACGGCCAATTTTTGTTACGTATTGAAGACACCGACAAAGAGAGATCAAAAAAAGAATATGAAGAAGCAATATTTAATGATATAAAATGGTTAAAACTCGATTATGACAACAAAAAAAATATTTTAAAATCGTCAGAAAGAGTAGAAATATATAAACAAAAAATACAAGGATTAATAAAAAGTGGAGCAGCCTATATTTCGCAAGAGACAGAAGGAAAAAATAAAGAGGTAGTGAGATTTAAAAATCCCGGTGGAAAAATAAAATTTGAAGATTTGATAAGAGGGGAAATAGAAATTGATATTTCTGATCTTGGTGATTTTATCATTGCTCGAAACATAAATGATCCTGTTTATCATTTGGCTGTTTCTGTTGATGATGCAGAAGCTGGTATTACCCATATAATACGAGGTGATGACCACATTTCTAACACTCCTAGACAAATTTTAATTATTGAAGCACTAGGAGGGCAGAGGCCAATATACGCCCATCTGCCTATGGTTTTAGCGACAGACAAGACTAAACTTTCCAAAAGAAAACATGGAGAAAATGTTTCGCTTAGATATTATATTGAAAAAGGTTACGAACCAGAAGCTGTTATAAATTTTTTAGCTATGATTGGTTGGAATTCGGGTACTGATCAAGAAATCTTCAGTATGAAAGAACTCATAAAAACGTTTGATATTACAAAAATTCAGAAAAAAGGAGGAATATTTAATGTAGAAAAACTTGATTGGTTAAACAGAGAATACATACTCCGACAAACCGAAGAAGAAAAGCTTACAAACTTTAATTTAGAAATTTCAAAAACAAAATGGGGAAGGAGTGAAAAGATAAAAGATAAAATATTTATAGAAAAACTTTTAAAAATCATTCTAGAAC